>CAZWIU010000101.1:0-14983 GCA_964634105.1 uncultured Bacteroidales bacterium
AAATTTAATTTTTGCTAATAATTTATGCTGAGAAAATCAGCAAACCCTAATTATATGCCCTGATTTCACAGCAGGTTTATATGAAACATTTGCACCTGTCAACCGGCTTTCATACCCAGGGAAACACACTGCTTCTGCTCCTTTTAAGATTCCTAAGTCTCCAAACACCAAAGGAGCTGCGCAAATTGCAGCAATTCTCTGGCCCTTTGTATGGAATTTTAAAATTTGTTCCTTAAGACCGGCATGTGCATTTAAGTTATTTGATCCAGGCATTCCTCCCGGCAGGATTAGTATTTCAGCCTCGGTATAATCGGTTTTTTCAAAAAGATTATCGGCTTTTACAATGATCCCATGAGCGCCGGTAACTTCCAGGGAACCACTCATAGATATAAACAAAGCTGGAATATCAGCCCTGCGCAAAACATCAAGAATTGTGATGGCTTCGATTTCCTCGAAACCATTAGCTAAATGAATTAAAGCTTTTTTCATCAGAATAACAATTACTTAAAGAAAACAAATGACACAAAACAGTCAAATATGTTTCATCCGCATGGATTGATTGCACGTCACGTATAAATACTAAATCCATCTCAAGAGTCCGAAATCCTGCCTGTGAGGTAAGAAATCATGAATCGGATATATTCGTATACCATAGTTATAAGTTCCCGGCCTGTCATTCAGAATTTTGGCTTTATATACGGCCTTATCGGTATCCGATTTTGTTAACGTAAATGGTTGAATACCTATCAGTTCTTTCATACTCTCTGTAATGATTAATTCTACGCCAACCTGCTTTGGACTTATCTCATTCAGATCAAGAACGACTTCTCCTTCATATTCTGTACCGGTATCAAGGGTCTCGGTATTCTTTTCAAACATTTTAATATCCAACACTTCGATGTTGTTCCATGCGCGTATCATACGACGTTTCCAGGAAGAAATACGCTTTGCAGCTTCAAAGTCATTCATTAACATTTTTTGCGATCGTTCGTATTGCCTTCCGTAATACTGTCTGATATAATCATTAATCATCCTGCGGGTGGTGAATTTTGGGGAAATATTGGCTATTGTATTTTTAATGAATTTTACCCACTCGGGAGAATAATTTTCGTTATTTCGTTTGTAGAAGGTAGGTAATATTTCGCTTTCAAACAGGCTATATATTATTTCGGCATCAAGATTATCCTGAAACTCCTGGTTATCATAGGTACGTTCATTTGTTAATGCCCAACCTGCATCGGGCTGATATCCTTCAACCCACCATCCATCTAAGACGCTGAAATGCAATGTGCCATTCATCACTGCTTTTTCTCCGCTGGTTCCGGAAGCTTCGAGTGGCCTGGTCGGAGTATTCATCCAGATATCAGCTCCTGATACCAGTAACTTTGCCAGCCCGATGCTATAATTCTGCAGGAATAGAATCTTGCCCAGAAACTCCGGCTTTTTCGAGTAATCAACGATCATTTTTATCAAATCCTGTCCAGCTTTATCTGCCGGGTGTGCTTTCCCTGCAAAAATAAACTGAACGGGCATTTCGGTGTTATTAACCAGTTTAGCCAACCGGTCAGGATTATTAAATAACAGATGAGCCCTCTTATAGGTTGCAAATCGCCGTGCAAACACAACAGTCAGTGTTTTATCGGAAAGCATATTATTAATTGCCAGGATCTGTCTTGGATCCTCATGTCTTTTTATCCAGTTTTCCTTAAACCGTTCTTTGACCGCACTAATCAGTTTACTCCTGAGTTGCTGTTTGATATCCCAAATCCGTTTATCGTCATAATTATAAATCTTTTTCCAATACTCCTGGTTAGATTGATTATCTAAAAAGTTGCCTTCGAACATTTCGTTATAGATAACCTTCCATTCGCGCGAGGTCCATGTTGACCAGTGTACTCCGTTGGTTACATATCCAATATGCAATTCCTCCGGTAAAAAGCCAGGATACAGATCGTTAAACATATCACGGGTTACAGCTCCGTGAAGCATGGATACGCCATTCATTTCCTGCGCCAGATTTGCAGCCAGATAGCTCATATTGAAACGTTCTTTCCAATCGTTCGGATTAGCTCTACCCAAGGCCATAAATTGCTCCCATGTTATTTTGAGCCTGTCGGGATAGTGTCCAAGGTATTTACGAAGAAGATCTTCCTCAAAATGATCGTGACCCGCCGGAACTGGTGTATGAGTTGTGAAAAGGGTTGATGATCGCACTATTTCTCTTGCCTCTGCAAAGGTTAGTTGCTCGTTCATCATGAACAGACGTATTCTCTCGAGTCCATTAAAAGCGGAATGGCCCTCATTACTATGATACAGGTCGGCTTTTATACCAAGAGCTTCCAGTGCCCGTATACCACCAACTCCCAACAGTAATTCCTGTTTAAGGCGGTTTTCTCGGTCACCTCCGTATAATTGATGGGAAACGATGCGGTCTTCCGGAATATTCTTATCGAAGTCGGTGTCAAGTAAATACATTTCATTCCGGCCTATTTTCAGGTTCCAGATCCTGGAATACATAACGCGGCCCGGGAGCATAATCTGAATCAGTTTGAAATCGCCGTTTTCATCGCGTACCGGAGTAACCGGGATCTTTGAAAAATGCTGGTAATCGTATACTGCCTGTTGTTCACCTAATGTGGTCAACATCTGTGTGAAATACCCGTATCGATAAAGGATTCCAATACCCACAATGTTAATACCAGCATCACTGGCCTCCTTCAGATAATCGCCAGCCAGAATGCCAAGTCCTCCAGAGTATAATTTCAAGCAGTCATGAAATCCAAATTCCATACTGAAATACGCAATTTTCGGCGGTTTCAGATTCTTTGCCCCTTCCATATATTCCTGAAATCGCTTATACACGTTTTCGAGCTGTTGTAGATAATGTGAATCTTTACTCAGGGATTTTAGCCTCTTGAAAGGCACTTGTTCGAACACAATTGAAGGATTATATTCACTTGCTCTCCATACCTGGGGATCAATGATCTCAAACAACTCCTGAGCTTCATCGTCCCATGTCCACCAAATATTCTCTGCAATTTCATGAAGCTTTTCAAGACCTTCGGGCAGTTTTGACCTTACGATAATCCTTTTCCACTGAGGCTGATTTGCCAGGGGAGCAATTTTTTCGTGTACCTGAACTGTTTGCTTTTCTTCTATTTCAACAAATTCATCAGATCGGTCTGTAACACGACTTAACGCCATTGAATACGCTTTAAGGTAATTAGATATCAATTTACTCCATAGGGCAGTTTTTGATATTCTGAAAGCATTCTCCCTGTTTTTCTTTAACTCGTCGGTATTGGATGAATAAATGCTTAAAATGGAATCAACGACTTTTTCAACCAACTGATTATCGTTCAGCTTGCTTCTATCAATAATCGAAATGGCCTTGCACTCTTGCTTACATTCTTCCATGATCCAACGACCTAACCCGGAATAGGAGGTTGTAACGGTAGGCACGCCAAATGCAATGCTTTCGAGTGGTGTGTATCCCCAGGGCTCATAATATGTTGCGAATACAGTCTGATCTATTCCCATTAGCAAGTCATAGTAGGAAAGATTAAAAATTCCATCATTCCCATTTAAATACGATGGCACATAAATCAGCTTGACCTTATCTTCCTTAGCATTCTCTAATTTAAGATCACGTATCCTTTTCATGATGGGATCCATCTCGGCATCGTGCAGATAATGAGTGACAATATTGGATCCTCCGGTAGTGAATAGTTGTTTTTCGAGGGCTTCCTGCAAATCTTTTCTGGCTCCATAATTATTAGATGGATTAAAGAGAAATGCAACTACCGGACGATCAATTTTTCTCGATCGTAATTCATTAAGAGCATCAATAAATATATCGATACCCTTGTTTTTAAACTCGTATTTACCGCTCGTAGCAATAATGAACGAATCCTCAGGAAGTTTTTCGGAAATCAGGGTTGATGCGACTGCCAGTAATTTTGACCTTGCACGGGCGCATCCTGATTCAAACTCCGGCTCCTCAGGAATGAGGCTTGCTTCAAAGCCATTTGGAAGAATAAGATCAACATCTTTCTCCAGGAATTGCTTACATTCTGTTGCCGTAATTTCGCTGATTGTACTAAAAACATCGGCTTCGTTTGCACAAATTTTTTCCAGCGATTGTTTTGATACAATCCGGTATTCTTTCGCTACATCATCGGCGACAAAATTTGTAAGCTGCTCGTATAAAGGTTTGAAATTTGATGCCAAAGCACGACCCAACACAGTTGCGTGTGTTGTAAAGATAGTACCCACCTGGGGCAATGCATCTTTAAGATAAAGAATTCCTGTGCCGGTCATCCATTCATGAAAATGAGCCACAATCCTTTCAGATTGAGACAGATTAAACAGCACAAAATTTTCAATTATTTTTCCGGTTGCATAACCAAAGAGTGCAGGCTCAATATAGTCCCACTGACCTGAGAGAGAATCGAGCCGATACCCATCCCATAGTTCTCCAAAAATTTCGTTCTTTTTACTCAAAAAATCAGAGAAATCAACCAATATTGCTATCGGACTACCCAGTATATTCCACCTGCCGATTTTTAATCGTAATCCCTGAAATTCGGCATGATTTCTCCATTCGGCATATAACTGATCGTCAGGCAAAAATTCCGGGTTAACTCCTGAATCGTGAACCAGGTCAGGACCAATAGCAAAATAATTATTGCCAAATTCCTTCACCATCGATACTGATTTTGTGGCAATCACCGTATGTAAACCTCCAACCTGATTACATACTTCCCAGCTGACTTCAAACAAATAATCGGGCTTTAACAATTTTGCTGACATAATTCCAGGACTTTTTACGCTGAAAAAATTTTGAACTTACTTCTTTTTAGTTTTTTTTGCGGTTTCTTTGGCCGATTTTTTCGAAATAACCTTTTCTTTCAGTTTTTCATCAACGGATATTGTTGAAGGTTTTGGTTTTCTTGATACCGTCTTTGTTGGCGAAGTGACTTTCACGGTTTTTGAAGCGGCCGACACTTTTCTGGCCGCTGCCTTGTTGATTGCAGATACTGATCCCTTTGTTGCTATTCTCTTTGGTGTGGTTTTACTGGTTGGCTTTTTCTTTGTCGCTGTTTTCTTTGTGGTTGCTTTCTTTTGTGCGATTTTACCTGTTGCTGTTTTATTTACTGCAGCTTTTTTGGCCGGCGCAATTTCTTTCTCTTTGACAGGTTTTTCCGTAGTCCTTTTTAAATCGGCTTTGGAGGATAACTTTTTTAACCGTTTAATTTCTTCTTCATACTTCTCAATCTGCAGATTTTTCTCATAAATAATTGCTGCCAGAGTCGCCAGTTCTTTTTCAGCAAGATTTTCCGGAACCGCCGCATTAAGCCTGATGATAAAATCGCTCAGAATATTCATGTAGTTGATATACGCATCGTAAGGTGAATCGAATGGATTAAAATAGGAATGTGCTAAACCATCGCTGAAAACCTTTGTGGACATGTAGTAGAAATGATCTGAAGCCTGCAGGTATTTCCAATCGGTAAGTATTTTTTTATCGTCGCATTTATTGATTTTGTTAACAAGTGAGTATAAGCGGTTAAAAGCGTCTTCCTGCATTTCATTCCCAAGCCAGGCAGTAAGATCACGTTCCTCATCGTCCCACGATATAGGATGTGGAACATGGATAGCTGCCACCGGCTGTAATTTATCAGCTACTTCGGAAGGTGTACTAAAAGTCATTTTGGTTTTCTTAAAGACCTGGGTTGGAAAATCTTTTAAAAATTTGAAAATTCCCGTATCAGCATGCTGGTGTTCGCCGAAAGTCTCATAGTTCAGAAAAAGGTTAATTGTTTCTTCCTTATTATCAAGTTTTACAAGCCAATCGACAAATTTAGCCGCAGTAAGCGGATACTCGCTCCATCCACGGTCTGAAAAACGAAACGCTATATCATCACTAAGTTTATAATTCTTAAGTAATACTTTTAGTTTTGGGTTAATAGCATTATAGTATATATAATTCGGACTTTTCCATCCAAGAATATGTTTTGCCCCTTCCGTGATCATGGCTTTAAACCCCATGTCGGCCACACGTACTCCAATTTCATCGGAGTATATAAGAGATGTGTTTCTAAAGACAGTAGGTGTTATGTTAAAATAGTGTTCAATCTTTTCTTTATGAAGTTCGACCTGTTTTCTGAACTCTCCTTCATCTTTAAGAGAAACAAGAGAATGCGAGTATGTCTCTGACAGAAAATCAACAGAACCTGTTTTTGCCAGCGCTTTGAAACTATCGATTACTTCAGGAGCATAGAGTTGAAACTGATCAAGTGCAATGCCTGTGATGGAAAATGTCACTTTAAATTGTACTCCATATTCTTTGATCAGAGAAAGAAGTAATTTGTTTGTGGGAAGATAACTGTTATCGGCAACTCTACGCATAATAGATTCATTCAGATAGTCATCGAAATAGTATGAGTTTGACCCGATATCAAAAAACCGGTATCTTCTAAAACGCATTGGTTGATGCACCTGAAAATAAAGGCAAATCGTTTTCATGTTGTAGTCATTTTTATCAAGAGCACTATACAGTTGAGTAGTAGATATCACGCACCTTGGCAGCAGTATTTTCCCATTTCAGATTATCTACTTCATTTTTCCCATGCTTTCTGAAATAGTTAGACAAACCCTGATAGTTAAGGATAGCATAAATAGCATCGGCCATTGCGTGTACATCCCAGAAATCGATTTTTATCGCATGTTTAAGGATTTCCGATACACCCGATTGTCTCGAAATAATTACTGGTACATTTGATTGAAGCGCTTCAAGCGGTGAAATGCCAAAAGGTTCTGAAACCGAAGGCATAACATAGACATCGCTTGCGGCAAACATACGTTTTACTTCATCGCCACGTAAAAAACCTGTAAAATGGAATTTGTCACCAATTCTTAATTGAGCTACACGATGGATTGAACGTACCAGTAATTCGCCGCTGCCTGCCATAACAAAACGGACATTTTTCATGTGTTTCAATACCAGGTGAGCAGCTTCAATAAAATACTCCGGACCTTTTTGCAGGGTAACTCGGCCAAGAAAAGTTACTATCCTGTCGTTGGTACGGTTACAATAATCGCACTCGAGCGAACCTTCAAAGGGTTCTACTGCGTTATACACGGTAAATACTTTCTCGGGCTGTATTCCGTAGTTATTGATAATGGTATTGCGTGTAAGATTGCTGACAGCAATGATCCTGTCAGCTGCTTCCATTCCCCGTTTTTCTATATCGTATACCCCCGGATTAACGCTCCCTCCGCTGCGGTCGAAATCGGTGGCATGAACATGAATAACCAGGGGCTTTCCTGATGCATACTTTGCTGCCATCCCTGCAGGGTAAGTAAGCCAATCATGTGCGTGGATTATATCGAATTTATATTGACGACTGATATGAGAAGCAACAATTGCATAATTTGAAATTTCCTGAAAAAGGTTATGCCCATATCCTCCGGAAAATTCATATCTGCCGCTAAATTTTGTATAGATCAGTTGTCGGTTGCCAGTAAGGTTTGTTTCTGTTAACTTCCGATACTCTTCCGGTGAAGTGTAAGGAATAAGGTTCGAGCCAATCTGAATATAGTTGATCTTTTTCAGAAATTCCTGATAGTCTTCTATTGTTTCACCCATATTCACATCACTTGCTCCTAATATCTTGGCTGTTTGCTGATCCTCATCGCCAAAGGCTTTTGGGACAACAAACAGGATTTCCACATCGCCAAAAGTGTTTAACCCTTTGGTAAGTCCATAACAAGCCGTTCCAAGACCTCCTGAAATGTGTGGGGGAAATTCCCATCCGAACATAAGAACTCTCATATATGGTGCAGGGTTTAATTATTCAGTTACATTGTTTTCCATTTCCTCTACTCTGTCAATAATATCCAGCAGTGCTGCTACGCTCCAGGCCTGTGAAATTGCTCCCCGGGGTGAGTAAGGCGGATCGCCGTCATAAACTTCAGAGATACTTCCAATACCATGTTCACTCATGGTTGGCTCAAAATCGCGAATGATCGATTTTACTAACGATAATCCCGAATTCTTATAAAGCCGCAGATATCCCTCGCAAAATGGACCAATAAGCCAGGGCCAGACTGTCCCCTGGTGAAATGCCAGATCGCGCTGTTCATGGTTCCCTTCGTATTTGCCAACATAATCGGGGTGACTTGGCGCTAAAGATCGTAAACCCCGTGGAGTAAGAAGATCACGTTTAACAATATCGAGCACTGCCTGCTTCATACTATCGGCAATAGGAGAGTAGGGCACGGATGTGGCTATTACCTGATTTGGTCTGACTGTAAAATCCCGAAATTCACCATCTACAGTATCTGCCAGGTATTTTTTATCGTTATCCCAAAAAACATCTATAAATGATTGTTTTACTTTGTCCGCCAATCCCTTCCACTTTTTAATAAAAACCTGGTCATTGTTCTTCTCTGCAAGCTCAAGAGCGAATACTATTCCGTTGTACCAAAGGGCATTCACTTCTACATTACATCCTGTTCGGGGTGTAACCGGTTTACCATTCACAACAGCATTCATCCAGGTAAGGGCTTTGCCTACTTCTCCGGCATAAATAAGTCCATTTTCAAGCATGTGTATACTTTCGATGGTCCCTTCACGATAACACTTAAGAATCGATTTAATGGCCGGCCCGTACTTTTTCCAAACCAACGAAAATTCATTTGTTTTAATAACATACTTTTGTATCGCCCAAATAAACCAAAGTGAGGCATCGACCGAATTATTCGCATAATTATCATCCCGACCCATATAAGGGAATAACCCATTCTCCAATCCGTCTACCATGGTATCCATCACGGCTTTAAAGGTTTTAGTGTCGTGAAGCGGAAGAGTAAGTCCAGGCAGACTTATGAATGTATGACGCCTGGAGGTACCATACCAGGGAAAGCCGGCTGTTATCTCAGTCTTTTTTTCTTTGCGCAGAATAAACTGCTGGGCACTGTTTATAAGACAATTTTTGAAGCTGTCGCGTTTAATACGTTTCCCTGCCTCAACTGAATATTTCCGTTTGATTGTATCGGGGTTTGTCTCGAAAGTGGTTGCTGAAAAGTAAATAGATTCACCTTTTCGGGCAGGTATTTCAAAGTACCCGGGGACAAACAGATCTTCTTTGTAATCATACCCTCGTCGTTGCTCTTCGATGTATTCAATATTATAATACCAGTCGGGAGTCGGTACAAATTGCACTGCTTTTGAAAACTGCATATGAAGGAAAGGATAACCATCATAGAGCCGGATCTTCATTCCGTTCTTAATCAGCTTTCCCCTTGTCTGAGCATGCATATTGGCCTTACTCAATGTATGAACATTCCGGAATGCGAGAAAGGGTGTGAACTTCAATACTGTAGGTTTATCGGCCTCAAGTATTGTATACTTCAAAATAAATTGTTGTTCTTTTTCTACCAGAAGGCTTTCACGGACCAGACGGACACCTCCTACCTGGTAGAAGATTTGCAGCACATTCTCAGCCCGAAAATCCTGAATATATTTATGGCCTTTTGGATTGTACAAATCGCCCTGGTATTTATGCATTCCGAGATTAAACTCGCTTTTACCCTGCACAATTGTACAGTCGAGTGTTGATAATAAAACATGTTTGTCACCATCAAGATGTTCCATGGGACAAACTAAAAGACCATGATATTTACGGGTATTGCAGGCAATAATGGTAGTATTGGCATAGGATCCTGCACGATTACTCCTCAACATCTCCCGACTTAACGAATATTCGAGGTTGACGAGTTCGGATTTATCAAAATTCAGGTAGCTCATGCGTACTTTCTTAAACCAGTATTAAGTTACCAAATTATTACTGTTCATTATTGTTTTTTTCTAAGTATTTTCTTGATTATTTTATATAACCTGATCGAAAATAATTAGAATTAATTCCAAAATAGAATAAAAATGATTATCTGGATTATAATTTGAAAGTTTTTACCTAATAATTCCATTATTTTGTAAATTTATTCAATTTATTTTTTATAATCTCATTTTTAACAAAAGTTAATACTTCTTCTTACACTAAAGTCTTTCATTCCAATTTAAAGAAGGAATAACGAATAAAATTCTTCGCTCATAAAATAGTTTTTGATGAAAAACACTTTTATTAGCTTATTGTTGAATACTCCGAAAAAATCGATTTGTTCTGTGCTATGCCGTTTATGGCTACACCTCTTAAACAAAACGGGCATAATGCTCCTAATATAAAAATTAGTGTTAATACCAACCGATATTTAATAGAGAATTTTAGTTTTGTATAACGTATTCAAATAATGCTATGGAAAGAAAATTCCTATATTGTGTTTTAATATCCCTTGTTTATTTCCTGATTTTATTCTCGGCATGCAGACAAGAACAGAAGTATTCCATAAAACTTAGTTTTGCTGTTCCTGATTCTACTCCTGTTGAATTATATATGCTGAAAGAAGAACAAGCTATTCGTATCGATTCGGTATACTGTCCCGGGTCTTATTCCACCATAAGAAATACTATTGAAAACCCTCAGGTTTTCCTTCTCAAATACTTTAATAATCAATCTATCTACCTTGTAGTGCGCCCGGGAGATCATATTAAGATAACTGTTGACAACAGCAGGCAAGAGATTTCATACTATGTTGAAGGTTCACCTGACTCAAAACGAATTAAAGAACTCATCGACAAACAGAATATCGTACTGAAACAAATTGATCAGTTAAGTAAAGATTGGGAGCAATCGCATACTGATACTACAGATCGCCTGCAAATCGACAAACGTTATCAGTCCCTGATGTTGGAACACAGAGATTACACCCGAAAATTCATATACTCCGATCCTCATTCGCTGGCAAATATCCTGGCCCTTTACCAGAACTTTGGCAGGAAATCGCAACCATTATTTGACCGTTATGACGATGTAGGCCTTTACAGTTTCGTTGATTCCAACCTTGTTCCTCTTTATCCTGAAACTTATGCTGTTAAAGCCTTGAATAAGGAAGTAACTGAGACAAAAGAGCACATAGCTCATAAAAAATATATCGATAAAACGCTTGTAGAAGGAAGACTCCTTCCAACTCTTAAATGGATTGACATCAGGGGCGACACAATATTGGTCGGAATTAACCAGAAACACCCGCTTCTTCTTTATTTATGGGCATCATGGAATCCATACTCTGTAAATGAATTGCTATCACTCCAACGTTTTAAAAATTCACCCAAAGGTGCTAACGTCGATATCATAACTTTTTCGCTTGATACCTCACCTGAAAAGCTCAACCGCTTTGTTACAGAAAATGCTGTTGAATTCCCCATCCTTTGTGATTATGATTACTGGGATTCAGAGCTTGTAGAAAAATACGCCGTAAAACAAGTCCCCGCAAGTATCCTGGTGAACAAAGAAGGTTTTATTGTAGCAAAAAATATATTCTCATACGAATTATTAAACCGAATTAACGAAATTACACAATGAGAAATAAAATTCTTTTTGTTGTTTTTATTTTGCCATTAATCCTTGCCTGTTCAAAGAAAGAAAAGGCCATTATTCAAGGTAAAATTGAAAATGCCCCTTCTGGCGAAATCGCTTATCTGCAAGAACTTCTGGTTAGTGGAGATCATATGATCGACTCAATGGATTTACGATACAGCGGGAAATTCCGGTTTGCCATTCCATTGAAAGAACCTGGATTCTATCAACTTGTATTCTCGAGTGGTCCGGCAATTTCAATGATTATTTCTCCAGGAGAAAAAATTCAGCTCTCAGCCGTCATGAATAATTTCTATGCTACCAAATCAATTATTGGTTCGGAAAATACAATCCGCCTGAATAGATTGCATGACTCTCTCAGGGCAACAGTAGCAATCCTGGACGAGTTGCGTGATCAATTTTTTTCAAGCGATTCAACAATTTCCGAATCAGCAAAAGACTCCATTGCCCGGCAATATCTTAATAAAAAAGAGGTGTACCATCATTACTCTACCGCCTTTATCCTTGAAGATTTAAAATCGCTGGCGAACATTGGCGCTCTTTACCAGGAGTACGGCAATAATGAATATGTCTTTAATAGTGCTCGCGATATCCAATTCTTTAAACTCGTTTCCGATACACTCTCAAAATATTATCCGAAAGTCAGATATGTAAAAACGCTCCGGGAAAACTACCAGGTATTGTATAATGAATATCAGACTCAGAGGTTATTGCAATCTGCCGATCATGTTACACATGATATACCAGAATTAACACTTCCAGGCAAATCAGGCAAGCCAATTTCTCTTTCGTCATTAAAGGGCCGGTTGGTATTACTCTCATTTTGGTCAGTCCAACAGGAAGAAAGCGTTGAGAATACCATCGCCCTTAAAAAGGTTTATAATAAATTTCATAGCTACGGGTTTGAAATATACCAGGTCGGTTTTGACAAATCAGTAGTTCGTTGGAAAAAAGCTATTCAATTCGAGGAGATCCCATGGATAAGCGTCCTGGATACAGCTTATCCTGGATCAAAAACCCAATATCTGTACAACGTGAATTCATTGCCTATGAATTATCTCCTGGATAAAGAACAGAAAGAAATTCTGGCAAAAAATATTACCCCTGAAGAACTTGAAAGATCATTACCGCTATTGATTAATAAGAAACGATAGTCGTGGGCAAAAACAAATATTTTTTCATTACCGATGTTCATCTGGGTCTTCACCCAAAGGATGAGAGTCTTGAGCGTGAGAAACTGATTGTCCGGTGGCTCGATGAAATCAAAAATGAAGCTGCGGAATTATACTTGTTGGGCGATATTTTCGATTTCTGGCATGAATATAAGCATGTCGTACCTAAAGGCTTTACACGTTTCCTGGGAAAGCTGTCGGAACTTGCCGATGAAGGCACTAAATTATATTTTTTTACCGGGAACCATGATATCTGGGCATATACCTATTTCCGAACTGAGTTAGGCGCTGAAATCCACAATAGACCATTAATACGTGAACTGAATGGATATCGTTTCTTCCTTGGCCATGGCGATGGACTTGGCCCGGGCGACTTCGGGTACAAATTATTAAAGACCATTTTTACTAATAAAGTGCTGCAGTTTTTCTTTGCCAGGCTGCATCCTAACTTTGCTCTCTGGCTTGGTCAAACATGGTCGAAACATAGTCGTTTAGCAAAAGGTATTGTTTCGAAAGAATTCGGCGGTGATAAGAAAGAGCAACAGATCATATTTGCAAAAAGAATGTTGAAAAAGGAACATTTTGATTTTTTCCTTTTTGGCCACAGGCATATTCCCTTTGAAGTAAGTCTGGGAAATACATCGAAGGTGATCAACCTGGGTGATTGGATTTATAGTTTTACCTATGGCGTTCTGGATGGTAAGAAATTTGAATTAAGGCAGTATGAAGGCACTGGGGAAAATATCATCCGCGAAAGTTATCCCCTGGAATAGCATTAATCTTTTAAAGTATTGCATAACCAGGTTGTTGAATTTATTCTCAACTTCACTCTTCACTTGAAGAGGTTATTAAAAGAAACCCGAGAAGAATTTTGTATATTGCCGCGCATTTTAATACCCGTATGTATCGGCTTACCAAAGCCCCAAAATGTATGCATCGAACGCTATGGATGATCTTGAAAAGTACTTCAGACAAAACAATAAAAAGTTAATCCATAAATGGAACCACTATTTCGACGTATACGACAGGCATTTCAACAAATACCGGGATAAAGAAATTGTTTTACTGGAGATTGGCGTCTACCAAGGGGGTAGTCTCCAGATGTAGAAGCACTATTTCGGCGCTGGAGCAAAAATCTATGGAATTAACAACGAGCCCAGGTGCAAAGAATTGGAAGAAGAGAATGTTGAAATATTTATTGGATCTCAGTCGGACCGGAATTTTCTAAAGAAAGTAAAACAAGCGATTCCTCCTGTCGATATCCTGATCGACGATGGTGGCCATACCATGTTACAACAGCGTATTACGTATGAGGAATTATTTGATCATGTTAAAGAGGATGGCATCTATCTTTGTGAAGACCTGCATACATCATACTGGCTGACACACGGTGGAGGTTATAAGAGGAGAGGCACGTTCATAGAGTACAGCAAAAACTTTATTGACTACCTGAATGCATATCATTCCGAACAACGATCTCTGCGTGTAAACAGATTTACTCAGGCCGTCGATTCAATTCACTATTATGATAGTATCATCGTCATCGAAAAACGCCACAGGGAAAAACCTCATGCTGAAAGGACAGGCACCAGGCAATTATATGCTGATATTCCACAAGGCCAATTCTTCATCAAAGTATGAAAAGAGATTATCCGGAGGAGCGTTGGTTTAATTAATATTATTTTACGAACTTTCAGATTGGGAGGATTTATCTGGAGATAGCATTCATTCTATTTATTTTTTAATTTCTTATAAAGAGAATAATGAACGAATATAAATCAATCGCTAACGAGTTATTGTCCCTGGTTGAAACCTGGGAGCCAAAGCTAATGGCGCTTCCTCAACACGTTATTCAGGAACGAAGGAATGCGCAGCACAGAACCATCAAGCAACTAGTAGGGCATATGGTGGATTCTGCCTCTAATAATATTCACAGGATCGTCCACTTACACTATCAGCCCAGCCCGCTAATTTTCCCCGATTATGCCCACTTTGGAAATAACGACCGGTGGATCGCCATTCAGAAATACCAGGAAGAAGACTGGCAAAACCTTGTTCAGTTATGGAAATATATCAATATTCATATTGCCCATGTGATCTGTAATATCGACCCTGAAAAACTGGATAATATCTGGATCGCAGCAACACAGGAAAAAATATCCCTTAAAGCTATGGTTATAGATTTTCCGAGGCATTTCAAGCTGCATTTAAATGAAATCAATGAGCTAATAAACAGTTAACCATTTCGTATCCATTCTACCAAATAGGTCATATACCTGATTTGGGCCATTGATACAATTGAGATATACA
>CAZWIU010000102.1:0-14855 GCA_964634105.1 uncultured Bacteroidales bacterium
CTGGCTCGTTCGGGTCTTGCACCCTATAGAACAATGGCATGCATAGCGCACACAAGAAAGGCTGTCTCAATTTTTCTTTGAGACAGCCTTATAGAACTTGTTTTAATTTATCCTATTCGAAACTTTTATGATCCCCATTCGGGATATTGCTCAAGATTGCTGTTGACATCAATCTCATCTTGCGGCAAGGGTAGAAACCTGTGTTTGGGATCTTCATAAATCACATCAAAACCATCTTCGGTGTAATGATTCATGTATTGAGTTGCCAGGTTCCAGCGCACCAGGTCATACCAACGATGGCCTTCGCCATACAGCTCTACGGCCCTCTCATGAACAATATCTTCGAGGGTTACAGTTCCGGTAAGGTTTGCAGGAACTGTGTTGCCTTCTTCGCCACAGAGTCTGGCTCGTGTACGGACTTCATTTATGTACTGAAGAGCTTTATCGTTCTGGCCCAGTTCCATGGCTGCTTCTGCAGCTATCAGTAAAATATCGGCATAGCGAATTAACTTGATATTCTGAGGTGCGCTGTGCCAAGGGCCTTCATAATCTTTAAATTCAGCTGCAGAAGCCTCATACTTTGTAAGGTAGGTTCTTGTTACACTTTGGTCATAACAAATTAGAAACCTTTCTCCCCCCTTAACTTCAATTGAATCGCCATTACCTTCAATAGCGATACCTGCTCTTAACCGGGGATCGCCTGGTTCAAATTCATTCACAAGCCCGTCGGCAGGAAGGTCTAACCCCCAGTAATCCGTATCGTCCGGATCTCCTGAGGCATTGTACAACCTTCTTGCAGCCGAATACTGGCATATACTATTCCCTCTTGCTGCTGCCCATCCTTTATCATCGGCGATACACTGAATTTCATATATAGCCTCGGAACAATTATCTGCATTTGATGTGAATAAGTACCTGTAGGCATTGGTGACAGGATTTCTCCATGAATAATATCTTTCCCCGTTCATGCCTACCAGAGAGTATTCTTCCGACAAGATAACCTCTTCGGCATACTGTAAAACTTCTTCCCAGCGTTCAGTCATCCCTGCAAACCGTTCATCACCCGGATAATTCTTTGCATAGGATGATTCAAAGAGCAGGTTCCTTGCCATCAATGCTTTTGCAGCACCCTTGTTAGCTCTTCCGATATTAGCAGAACCAAATGCACTTTTTTCAGGCAGAACTTCAATGGCCTCCTTCAGATCTTGTTCCATAAAGTCATATATAGCTTTTAACTCAGCCCTGGACATAAAATATTCATCGGCGCCCAATACATGATCTACCAAAGGAACACCTCCAAAATGTCGTACAAGATAGGAATAATCCAATGCCCTTAAAAACTTGCATTCAGCTATGAGCCTGTTTATCACTGCAGGATCGGCTTCAGGGTCCACTCCGGGTATTTCGGGTAATCTTTCCAATGCAACATTTGCGAAATATATACTTTTAAACAAAGTGCCATATACATTATCGAGTTCGCCATCTGTTGTAAGCCAGGTAAGCCTGTTAAAGTTTTCATAACTCGGAACTTCATTTACGTATTCCCCTCCGGCTTCAAAATGGTCCGATATTACATCGGCTGCCATGATAAGATCTTTATCAAAAGCAACATTATTATATTGTGAATAGGCAGCAATTACAGCCTGTTCACCTGCAGCCTGCGTAATGTAAAATGTTCCGCTGTTTTGTTCACCAATGGGCCTTATATCAAGAAATTCTTCACTACAGCTGAAAAATAAGAGAAACAGCAAAGTGAACGAGATATATTTTAACGATTTCATAGTCATACTTTTAAAATTTGGATTTCAACATATTATCAGAATTCAAGATTAATTCCTGCCAAAAACATCCTGGTGGAAGGATAAACTCCAATATCCACACCCTGTACCATGGCACCATTGTCGCCACCATAGGCTCCGCCCGAAACAACAGGGTCATATCCTGTATATCGGGTAAGAGTAAACAGGTTCTTTGCCCCGACGTAAATTCTGAACTGTTCAATACCTACCCTTGATGTCAATGACTTAGGTATTGTTATTCCTAACTGGATGCTCCTCAATCGGATGTAGGAACCATCCTCTATGTAAAATTCAGAAGGCTTTGTATAATTGTCAGCCTCAAACCGGGGAAGATCAGTATCATGGTTTTCCTCCACAACGAGCAGACCATCTCTGTATAATTCATCTTTGTATCTGTCGGCAAAAGCAGCAAGTCTGTTACCAGCTCCCTGCGAATAGTATAGGTACTGTTTTGTACCGTTAAATACTTTATTACCGTAAGAACCTGTGAAAAAGGCATATAAATCAAAGATTTTGTATGAAAGGTTTATGTTTAAGCCAAATGTGAATTTTGGAAGCGGGCTGCCAAGAGACACTTTATCCTTGTCATTCCATATACCATCGCCATTCTGATCAACATACCTTAGATCACCGGGTTGAGCATTTCGTTGCATATAAATTGTATCGCCGAGGCTATTGATACTAAATGGTTGATTGGTTATGATCCTTTTATCTCCATCCATTATAAAAGGATCGCTTTCCCTGAAAAGTCCATCAGTTTGGTAACCATAGAACTCAGAAATTGAATTCCCTTCACAAGTCAACGTAACGGGTGAAACATTATGAACGCCTCCTTTTTTCAAAGAATCGGTTGCGAGGCTAAGAATTTTATTCCTGACAATGCCAATATTAAGATCAAGAGAATAATTTAAGTCGCCAAGAATTGTATTTTTATGACCAAGGGTAATGTCAAAACCTTTATTCTGGATGCTGCCGATGTTTACTTCCGGCATTGTCATTTGGTATGAACCAGTCAGCCATGGAATCTCCTGCCGCATAATCATGCCATCATTAACCTTTATAAAATACTCAGCAGTTAAACTGAGTTTATTGTTAAACATATACAAATCAATCCCATAATTTGTCATGTTTACGGTTTCCCATTTTAAAGAAGGATTATCGATTTTATTTGTGCCAGCTCCAATACTTCCAACCTGCCCGTCGATAGCATACATATAACCATCGGGAGTAACAACAGTTGAGAGATAGGGAAAGCCTGATCTGGCGTTGGCGCCTGTCTGACCCCATCCAAATCTGAGCTTACCGAAATTAATAATACTAAGATTACTCATAAAGCTTTCCTCAGTAAATTTCCATCCCAGAGAAAAGGAAGGAAAAGTTCCTGCCCTGTTCATTGGCCCGAAATTTGAAGCATAGTCACGGCTTATGTTAACAGTTAAAAGGTATTTGCTTTTATAATCATAGTTCAATCGGCCGAAATAGCGATAACTTCTTCCTTCATATCCACCCCCTTCAATAATCTGACTTGGAGTTGTGTCGTTTGTCGAAACGCTGAAATAGAGTAATTCAGGCAAATCGCTGGGCATTCCTACCCTACTACCCCTGATATCATATCCCCACCATCTTCCGGCTTCCTGTCCGGCCATTATTGTAACATTATGGTCATTAAAGAGAGTGTTTGTGTAGGAAATGATATTCTGCAGGTTCCAGCTATAACCTCTGTTCATACTTTGCACGAGTTCATTTGCTGTTCTCTTATTGGTGGTTGAAGCCACGTATTTAGCCAGGTATTCTTTGTTGTCGTCAAAACTCAAGGCATCGGTAAACCTGCATGTATATGATAAACCTTTTAACGGAGTAAGAATAAGACTGAAGTTACCTTCCAGTCTGTTTCGCTTCATATCATTATCTTTCATATCGACCGCCACCATTGGGTTAGGGCCGGCACCGCCCAGATATGGTTCTGTCCAATCGCCGTTTTCATCGTATGCGGGCTGAACAGGTGGCATTATCAGGGCATTCATAACGGGGTTTTGATAGTATCCCGAATATTCCCAATCAGCAAAACCATTCGTTAACGTATAGAGGTAAGATACTTTTTCCTCAAAAGTAATATACTTGTTGATCTTGTGGTCTGAATTAAGGCGTAAGGTAAGCCGCTGATGCGAAGTATTTTTAATAATCCCTTCATCTTTACTATAGGCAGCACTAAACAAAAATTTTGATTTTTCATTTCCGCCTGTGACCGCTATATCGTGGTTCTGTGTAATTGCTGTTTTGAAATAAATATCCTGCCAGTCATATGTCTCAAGTGTGTCGGGCCTTAAGGTAGGAAGAGGTCTGTTGGGAGGGGTTGTTTCATAAATTAACTCGATATATTGCTGAGCATCCATCAAATCAAAATGTTTAATAACATTTTCTGCACCTATGTAACTATTGTAGCTGACCTTATATGCTCCTGCTTTACCTGATTTTGTTGTGATGAGGATAACTCCATTACCACCCGATGCACCATAAATCGCAGCAGCTGATGCATCTTTAAGTACCTCTATTGACTCGACATCCTCCGGATTAACTCTTGTCAATACAGCAGGATCGGTTCCCTGTGATACTCCGTCCACAATAATAAGGGGAGCAGTACCATTGATGGATGAAACACCCCTGATCTGAATGTTAACACTTCCTCCTGGCCTTCCTGTAACAGGTATTATATTCACCCCTGCAGCCATTCCCTGCATCGCCTGATCAAGTCCTGTAATAGGGGTTTTGGCTATCTGTTCACTTGTAACTGATGCTATTGATCCGGTAAGATCGCTTTTCTTTTGCACGCCGTAGCCCGTAACAATGACCTCATTAAGGCCAACGATATCGGGAGACAAAGCGATTGAAACATCGGTCTGATCAATAACAGTTATCTCTTCCTTAAGATAACCTAAAGAGTTAAATTCAAGTGTTGTTCCTACCGGTACCTTTATAGAATATTTACCATCAATGTCGGTAATTGCACCTGTTGATGTTCCTTTTACAATGATTGCAACTCCTGGAATTGGTTCATTGGTAGAAGCATCCGTAACAGTCCCGCTGATCTGTATTTCATTTTGTCCGGTATCTGTTGCCATGCTATACCTTATACTAACAATTGCAAGAAGTACAAGGAATAGCAACCTGACGGCTACTTTCCATTTATGGAAAAATCCTTTTTTAGGTTTCATCATATTATAAGTATTAAGTGGTTAGGGTAAAATAAATTCGGAGCGTAATTTATTCCATGGTATAAGATAAGACTATAAAATATTGATCATTCCCTTTGAAAATTGATGCGTTTGCCGGAATGCCGGAAGGTATCTCTTCAGAAATTAATCCCCTGTAAATTGGTGGTGAGCGTATTGTAGTAAAGGCTTTCTCAGAGTATGAAGTTGATAAACGGCATGTCGTGTCTCGACAATTGTCATTCATAAGATGATCAACCTTTGTGTTTTTTGGTAATTGTCTGTTTTTTTAACGGCATTATGGAACTTTTATCTTAGGCTGGAGGTCTATCTTCCTCGTTAAATAACTTCGGCAGACAAGAATTCGACTTACCCCCCCGGACAGCGAACGGGGTCACTTCATGTTATTCGTGAAAATGGAGTCTTAGGAAAAGTTGTCTGGTACACTCGTGTCATATCAACACTAAATAGGATAATAAAAAATCTAATGCGTCATACACACCCCCATTGTCCTCTCCAGAGGGGGATTTCAGGGGGTGTGTTATTACATATTAATAATCAAGCCGACATTTTAGTCTTAACTTGACACAGGATGACTATCCGTCTTCGCTAAATAGCTTGTGCCTCCCTTCGGACGCCGAAGGCGCAGCGCTAAAGCTGCGGCGACACGCGGACGGCAGATTAATTCGACTTATAATTTTCACTTCATTTCACTCGTGAAAATTTAGTCTTATTAAAAAGCAAGACCAGCATATAATATGCTGGCCCTGCCATGAATGAGGATTAAAAATCCTCAAAAGCTAACCTATTTAAACGCACTAAGTAATTACTTCTTCATCACTTTAAAAGTTACCTTACTCTCATTGCCTGTAAGCATTACTATATATATTCCGCTGTTAAGCGCAGAGGTGTTAATTTCAAGTTCATCAATACCTCCTGTCGGTAATTCAAATTGTTTTTGTCCCAGTATATCGGAAACAGTTACCAGATCAAACTCTGTGATATTTGAAATCAACAATTTATCTGCTACAGGGTTGGGATAATACTGTATCTGCTCATCACTGATTGTATTATCTATTCCCGTCAAGATGTTATCGACATTTGCAGTGAATGCTCTCACAGGAATACCTTCAGTGGATGACAGCATTCCTGGTGTATAGGTAATAATAATATTATCGCCTGCTGCCATTGGTGAAGCTAATGTTACAATTACGTATCTGTTGCTTGAACTCGACAGTTCTGATCCGCTAACCTCTATGCCGGTTCCGTTTGCTTCAACAGTAAAGGAAGAATATTCGGCCGTTGGATCTGCAATAGAGGTTGAAAATCTCAACGAAATGCTTGTTGCATCAGCTGTTCGTGCCGACACTAGGGCAGGAACAATCACCCTGTTAGCCACCGATTTGTTATAAAAACTAGTCACCAAAAGACTATCGGTTGTCTGCAGAGATCCTGAATGATATGATATTGTGATTACATCGGTATTCGATACGATCTGATCCGTCAATGTAAAGTAAACTGTATCCTTGTGTTGACCTAAGTTAACCTCCGCAATGCTTCGTACAGCACTGTTTACCTTTATGGTAAAATCAGATTCATCGACAGACGTATCTATTAATTTGTTCTTAAAATTAACCGCTATAACTTTACCATTTGTGGTAGTCGATGATGAAATATACGACTGAACGAGCCGTGAATCAATTACCGGGCCAAAGGGTTCAAGCACTCCTCCGTCAACTGAAGTCTGCTGTCCGGGGAAATAGGAAACAGGGATATAGTTGCCTGCTGTAACAGGATATTTCATTGTAAGGACAATTGTATTAGCATCCCCCCCTTTCAGTGCGGCCGATACAATGGTATTATTCGTAGAATCAAATGCCTTGAAGTTTTTAAACTCGACCGGCAACGGAGCAGACATTTCCTTATCGAAGGTAAGCTCCAGACCGGTCGGAGCAGCTGTTGTGACCTTTATCAGCCTTGGACTCGTTACCATAGCCTCATCCTCCCTCAACACTATTACAGTACCTTCAGCATCTTTACTATTTGACACTTCAAACTTCTTCCAGGTACCTCCGAATTTTACCAGCACTTCATATTCTCCATAAAATGCCCTGTACCTGTATATTCCGGATGCATCAGTCCTATCATTGATATTGGTACTCCATTTTTCATGCACCAGGTAATAAAGCGAATCGGCAGCAAGCTTTGGTGTTCTATCCTGGTTGATCATATTCCCAACGGCTGAACGCCAGCCGGGATCCATGATACCCCAAAAGACCAGCCCCTCAATTGCCGGATGAGAAAAGGCCAATCGCATTATTTTTGCGGTTTCGGTGGCATGTTGTATTTGCGTCATCTTTTCAACATCCATATCATGCTCTGTAATTTTGATAGGTAAACCAAACTGAGCAAGCTGGTCGAAACGTGATTTATAATTAACAATATCTACTGTCGTACCAAAGTGACATTGCGCCCCGATACCGGTTATGGGCGCCCCATGGTCAAGCATGGTTTGTATCAAGGCTACATAGTTATTAGTCTGATCCTGGTATTCAACAACATTATAATCATTAATGAAGAATCTGGCTGTGGGATCAGCCTCATAAGCCCATTTGAAGCAGTTCCAGTTGATTGAGTCCCCCACTCTCGATTGGAGGTAGGTTGCATGGGTGGGTTCATTCAGTACATCATACTCTTTCACCACACCTTTATACCGGCTTACTTCCCGTTGAACTCTCATTTTGCATGTATCATACATTACCGCCGGAGGCAATGCTCCCACCCACTGCGGAAGCTCGTGATAGTCGGTACTGCTGGTGCCTCCCCACAACAATGTATGGGCGCGCATATCCCAGCCAACTTTTTGGAACCAGCTTAACGTATTCTCAAAAGGACCATAATTCAGAACGCCCTGTGTAGGTTCAATTCCGCTCCATTTGAATTGGTTGCCGCATACACCGTAGTTACAATATTTATACATTACTGCTTTTAACCAATCATCGGATGTTGTATTTGGATTCGAAGCAGTTCTGTCAATATACGGCAGGTCGCTTTCAAAGGTATTTCCGCTGTGGGTTGTCATAGCAGGTCCTCCGCAATTCAACCGTAATAATACAGTTCCCGACGCACTGTCGGCAAGCTCAATACCCATGATGGAAGCATTATCTACACTGGCAAAGAATTCAAGCCTGATAACTGTATCTACCGCAGTAACTACCAAAGTCGTATCGAACCCTTTATACCTGCCCCCGGCTATTACGAATTTATCGATGTTTTCCATGTACATAACCCCATCGATATATAAATCAAATAATCTCAGATTGGCTGCATTATGATAGATTTCCGCAAGTTTCAGGGTTAAATTATATTTTACCGACGGTTCCGCTGGCAGTGCATAAGGCAGATATGAAGCCCACCGTTCAGTTCTGTATATTTCAGAATCGGCCGGAGCAGTCACCGCAGAAGTTGTTGAATACGTATTACCAGCCGGGTTATCGTTAAAATCGATAGCAACTCCCCACGGATAGGCATGCTTTTTCAGGGTAATCTGAATACTGTCGGAGACAGGCTGGCCACTTCCATCTTCTATTCTCAACGCAAAATTGCCTTTGCGGTATTTTTCAATTCTTAGTTCTGCTCCATCATACCAATTGGCCGAACGCTGTTCAAGCACCATTTCATCCAGGTAGAAGTTACCTGTCAGGTTTCCAACCAATATTGCAAATTGTACGTCGCTGGTGGTACTGACTGTCGATGGAAAAATAACCTGGTACTCTTTCCAGCGTGTGGTCAGATATATATTGGTACTATCAAAAAATGTGTAACTGTTCTCAGGCAGATTGCTGAATTCAACAGTAGCTTTTACCCCGTTGTCATCAGATTTTGCCCAGAAAGTAAGCACGTAAACAAGATCCTTTTGTATAGTAACACCGGAATAGGTTAATGCGATATCGCTTCTATCGATACCTGCATTACTAATTGCTATTCTCAAAGCATTAGCACCCGAGTGAACGGTATCCTGAATTGTTTCACAGGCAGCGACAGCTCCGTTCGAAGTAGAAAATTGCCATGGAGTCAGTCCTTCTTCAAAACCTCCATTGGTAAGAAGATTCTGAGCGCTTACTGACAAACCAGCCAGGCAAACAGATATTAAAAAGAATGTCCTGATAATTTGGTGTCTCATATCACAGCGAATTAAGAATGATTCAATGTAAAAAGGAATATAAAGCTATCACGATCGTTTGCATAGAAATATAAGAAATTCGAAAATCTCTTATAAAATTGATGCGAAACACGAGGTAATGACCTTGCTGATTACTTATCATAATTTTGTGATAATTTTTCATCTGCAGAGGGATTTGATAATATTCCAGGTACCTTAGCTAACCATTTAATTGTCCTTTCATTTTGCCTGCGATTTTCCAACAGACTGATCATCGTTTTTCAAAACGTACCGCTTTAACTTCCCTCCCTGAAATATATATCATCAAATAAAATCCGGGTTTTAATGAATCGATTCCAATAGAGGTTACCTGCCTGGAAATTTTAACCTGCTTTATGAGTATGCCTGATCTGTTATATATAGAAACCTTGCTGTTAGGACCGGGTTCTTTCGGTAAATTTATTGTCAGCAAACTGTTATTATGATTGGTAGATATGTCGATATTCTGCTTCATCAAAGTAATAATCTCAACATATTCCAGCCAGAGGACATATGAAAAAAATTCAGCCGGAATTTTTATAACCTATCGAAATTAAATATCGGAGCATCATTTGTCTATAAGATTTCAGTCATAGACTTAAAAAATTGATGCAGATTATTTTATTGAAGGTAAATTCAATGCCAAAAGAAACCGAATTGCTGATTGCGCTATTTTAAATGATTGTGCGCTTTCGGTCCAGCTTAAATCCTGCACTGCTTAACAGCTTTTGCAGATATTGGGGTGTCTGAAAAAGACAGATCAGCCTTATTCTGTTGCTACATAAATTCGGAAGGTGGTTTTCCGTATTGATCCTTAAAGCTCTTGGTAAAATATGAAGGAGAAGTGAAGCCCGTTAAATAGGCGATCTCCGCCAGCGAATATTTTTTAGTTTCCATCAGTTTAATGGCTTGCTTGAGACGTACCATCCTGATAAATTCAATAATGGTTTTTCCTGTAAGGGCCTTGATTTTCCTGTACACATTACTCCGGCTAAGTCCTAAATGATCGGCCAGTTCATCTACGTTCAACGTGTTATCAGCAATATTCCGGATAATGTAATCGATAGTTTTCTGCAGGAACTTCTGATCGATTTCACTATCGGCCATTTTGTTCGGCATAATATAAACATCCTGACTGAAATGTGCATACAGTTTTTTTCTTGACTGTATCATCTGGTTCACCTGGGCAAGCAGATATTGGATATTAAAAGGCTTTGTGATATAGGCATCGGCCCCGGTTTTAATTCCTTCAATCTGCTCGTTAACAGAAGTCTTTGCAGTAAGTAGTATTACAGGAATATGGCTGGTGCGAACATCCGATTTAACGACCTGGCACAGCTCAATCCCGCTGCACTCAGGCATCAATATATCACTTACAATTAAATCAGGCACATCCGACAGGGCAATATCTATCCCTTCCTTGCCATCGCCGGCTTCCTTAATAACATATTCCCTGGCCAGCTCATTGGCGATAAATGTTCTTAGCTCGTCATTATCTTCTACCAGCAATATTTCAGATTTCTCTGTTCCACTTTCTGATTGTGCAGAATCTTGTGTACTATCATGAGCAGACTGTTCAACCGGGTAATTAACAATATCGTGAGTAATAACATCTGATGGTTCCAGCACAAGTTCATCTTCATTAAATGCTTCGCGATCGATTGGAAGGATGAAGACAAAGCTTGTTTCTATGCCCGGTTCGCTCTTCGCCCAAATACCACCATGATTAACCTCGATTAATCCCTTTGTGAGTGCCAAACCAATTCCGGTGCCTGAATTCTTTTTTGTTCCTGATTTACCTGCACGATAGAATTTCTCAAATACATGCGGTAAATCTGCCTCTGGTATACCTTTGCCATTATCAATAACACTTACTTCAACATACCTACCCTTATATTGATCATTTGTCCGAAATCCAGTATATTCCTCTTTCAACCCGGAGTTTTTAAGCACTTTAACAACCAGCCTGATCCTTCCATTATCCTCCGTATACTTGAAAGCATTTGAGAGCAGGTTCAGAAGGATGGTTTCAAGTTTATCAAAATCGAACCACCCTTCGATTGCTGTTTCTTCCGATTCAATACTATAGGAGATAGCTCGTCTTCTTGAATCTTCACTGAAATAGGTGGATGTTTCGCTAATGAACTTCAACAAATCGCTTTGCTGTACCTTAAGGCGGGTCATTCCTTCCTCCAGCTTTCTCATGTCCATCAGATTGTTAGTCAGGTGGAGTAATCTTTCCGCATTACGGTATATTACCGTCAGCTGGTCTTTTATCCTTGACTGTGTTGAGGCAATGAGGTTTTCAAGCGGAGCAATGATGAGGCTTAACGGAGTCCGGAACTCATGGGAGACGTTGGTAAAAAAGCGGATATTTGATTCATTCATTTCATGTTCTTTCTCTCTTGCCAATTGTTCGACTTTCAACCTGGCTTGTATCGTGATCCGTTCGTTTCGTATCCGGATATAGATTAGCCCTATTAACATTAAAATTATGGCATAGATAATCTTCGCCACCCAGGTTTTCCAATAAGGCTGTTTTATCGTAATTATAAGTCGTGTGGGAGTATTGTTCCAAATTCCATCATTATTCGAGCCCTTTACAAGAAAAATATACTTGCCGGGCATGATATTGGTATATATGGCGCTTCGCTGGTTACCGATACACGTCCATTCATTCTCAAAACCCTCGAGCTTATAGCAAAACTGGTTTCCGGAAGGATGGGTATAATTCAGGGCAACAAAATCGATTGAAAAAGAAGATTGTTTATAGTTAAGAGTAATCTCAGTGGTCTCGCTTATATGCTTTTTCAACGGGGAGTTTTTAGCCCCTATCGGCATGCTCCTGTTGTTTATTTTCAGGTCGGTAAGGTAGACTGGCGGGATAAACGTATTGCTCCTGATATTTCCGGGTGTAAACACATTAAATCCATTCTCTCCCCCAAAGTAAAACTCTCCATTCCTGGTTCGTAAACACGACATCACATAGAATTCATTTGAGTTGAGTCCGTCTTCTCTTGAATAATTAGTAAAAACAAGTGAATCGTAACTAAACCTGGTAATACCTTTATTTGTACTGATCCAAAACTGCCCCTTGTCGTCTTCGAGAATTCCTCTGATTGAATTGCTTGGCAATCCATTGTTTTTATTGAATACCCTGAACGTGAGGTCTTTTCTGTTCAACAGGTTTAGCCCCTGGTCGCTTGTACCCAGCCATAACCGCTTTTTGCTGTCTTCAAAGAGTAAGCTAACTGCATTGCCGCTAAGACTACCAGGCTCGGCGTTGCTAAGGATATCTGTACATTCATAGCTCTGGTCATCAGTGCGTTTAACGATTCCGAGACCATATACGGTACCGATCCAGAGTGTACCGAACGAATCTTCAAGAATGGCCACAATGTATGATGAACTATTAAGAATAACGGACTGGTTCGTACTGCTCACCGGAAGGAATTTATCAGAAAACTTATCATATCTGAATAAACCATTGCCTGATGTTCCCGCCCAAAGCGTTCCTTTTGAATCGATATAGAGCTCAATAACATAATTATTCCCGATACCCGGAGCGACTTCCAGTTTATAATTACGAATCCTGATTCCTTTACTATTTAGTTTATCTACTCCTCCGGCCCATGTCCCTATCCAGATATTATCATCAGAATCGCAAAGGATGGCCTGTACAGCATTATTAGCAAGGATGTTGTTATCCTCTGAATTATATATCGTTTGCACAATCTGACGGGTTTCAGGATCGAAACGGCATATACCGCCGCCGTCAGTGGCTATCCAAACATACCCTTTGCTGTCTTCTGCAAAACCGGTGACATCATTATCTGTCAGACTGTTTTTATTAAACAGATTCTTTTGGAACAGCTCAAACTTTCTGAAATGTTCATCGATGACGTTTATTCCCTTATTATAAGATCCGATCCATATTCTATTCTCATTGTCCACATAAAGCGCCCAGATAGAATTGCTGTTCAGGCTGTATTCTTCACCTTCCACCATTTTAAAGATATCAACCCGGCCTGATTTTATATTTAGCCTGTTCAATCCCCCGTTGTCGGTTCCAATCCACATGTTGCCTTTTTTATCGGCTTGCAGGGAAAGAATATAATTGTTTGATAAATAACTTCCTGCTGTAGTTGTGCTATAATACTGGAACCTGTATTTTCCATTTTCAACAATGATCTTGTTCACGCCCCCACCCTGTGTTCCTGCCCATACGTTCCCATCGTGGTCGACAGTGAGCGAGCTGATATTATTGTTGCTCAACGATTGGTTATTACCTGGTTCTGTAAAGAAGCGCCTGAAAACACCTCTCTCTCCCTGATATAAATTGAGCCCGTTCTGTGTGCCAATCCAGATATTATTCTCCCGATCAACTGCAAAACAGGTAATATGATCCATGGAAATAGACTGAGGATCGTCGGCGGAGTATGTATAATTTTCAATCCTGCTGTTTTTTATGTTGTAAGAATAGATCCCTGTAAATGTCCCCAGCCATAGTAGCGAATCATCAACGCTGCAAATTGAATTGATATAGTTAAAATAAACGGGATACAACTCCGGGTCGGGATTTGTAATGCGAATAAAATTGTCTTTCTCCCTGTTATAGCAGTTTAATCCTTCGGAAGTGGCTATCCAAAGGTTATCCGATTCATCTTCCACCATGGCGTTTACACTATTATTGCTTAAGCTGGAAGCGGATGCCGGGTCGTATTGGTAAAGGAATAAATTAATGCCATCAAATCTGACAAGTCCGTCGCCTGTGCCAAACCACATATATCCTTTATGATCTTTAAATATACAGCGTACAGCATTATATTCAAAATTAGTTGGCAATGATTGAAATATGGGATTATTCCTGGATTCAGCCGGCAGATTAACCGCAGTGGTATGTTGAAGAATCCTATTAGATTTTTTTATTGTAGACTGCGCGTAAGAAAACTGCATCGTTACAATATCAAGAAGTATTATTCCTGAAACAAGATGCCTGATCACAGCTTTAGTACTTTTCGATTTTACAAATTTTGCCATACTTGCCAAACCAAGAAAGCGGACATAAAACTAGAGAAATATACTGTAAAAAAATAGTAATAAGAGTATTTTTTACTTTTTAATTATTACGGGTAATAAAAATGGTCGTATCGGACTATCGACAAATGGTTCAAAAGAAATTTCCCAGGTCCAGAAAGTCAGAGAAAAAGGGGATATTGAATATTTATCCTTCTGTTTTAACCTGAATAATTCGTATTATTGCGCTTGTTGGCATTAAGTTCTCTGCAGGATAGTCAGTTTTTCATATATCCCACAAACTTTATTTAAATAAGTTTTCACTGACCGGTATTTTTCTTCCAGATGTGATACTTGCCGGAAGGATTGCTTTTCTATATAAATCACTATTGTCCTGTCAAATTCAATGTTTGTTATATTTCGTACCTACGGCACTTTTAAGCTAATTATAATTGCCTCTTCTACAAATATTTAGTACCTACGGTACTTTCCTTTAGCCTGGTCAGAGGCTAATTATCTGTAGAAAAAGTCACATGCGAAAGTTTGAGCCCCGTGGGTGGCGATTTATCCTTATTCTCTTTAAATTCATCGGTTTTGAAATATTTTAATCAGACAGTAGTGATTGGATAT
>CAZWIU010000103.1:0-14847 GCA_964634105.1 uncultured Bacteroidales bacterium
AACGCCTGTCCCGCCACCGGCGGGAGTTTGCAGACCGCGGACCCCTGTCCCGCCACCGGCGGGATAGCCATCCCGACGCTTCGGGAGGCCAAGAGACCATAAAAAGTATGTCAAAAAACTCCAATATATCTGGCGGATTATTCGTCCCGATGTAAATCGGGACTCATGAGCTCGTCTTGCTTCGCAAGCCTCGGTTTGAACCGCCGTGAACGCCTGTCCCGCCACCGGCGGGAGTTTGCAGACCGCGGACCCCTGTCCCGCCACCGGCGGGATAGCCATCCCGACGCTTCGGGAGGCCAAGAGACCATAAAAAGTATGTCAAAAAACTCCAATATATCTGGCGGATTATTCGTCCCGATGTAAATCGGGACTCATGAGCTCGTCTTGCTTCGCAAGCCTCGGTTTGAACCGCCGTGAACGCCTGTCCCGCCACCGGCGGGATAGCCATCCCGAAGCTTCGGGAGGCCAAGAAATCAAACGATTTTATTAAAAGAACTTTTAGGTTTTTTTAGTTCGGCTGCAAAGATAAAAATTAAAATGAATGTAAAAAACAACGGCACTTTCATATGAAATAGCAGCAACTCATGTTAACGGGTTTCATTTTTCTTTTTTAGCCTGCTTTTTCAAGCCTTTTAAGTGAAAATCAAGAAATTTCAGGATACGTTCATTAGCAATAATCTGGTTTTCCTTCTTTTGAAAACCGTGACCCTCGTCACTGAATAGAACATAATCTACTTCCACTCCGTTTTTCCTCGCAGCATCAACAATCTCATCCGATTCATCCTGAAGCACCCTGGGGTCATTTGCACCTTGCAACACAATAAATGGGCGCACTATCTTATCAGCATGAAATAATGGTGAAATATGTTTCAGACGCACTGAATCGGTGCTGGGATCACCCATTTCATCATAAAGAGCCGTTTTATAGGATTCCCACCACGGAGGTATATTGGTCAACGTTCTCATCCAGTTAGTAACTCCAAAGAGATTTACTCCAGCGGCAAATGCCGTTGGATGTGTTGTGAGGGCTGCCATAACCATAAATCCGCCATAAGAACCTCCGATTATTCCTGTTTTGGTTGTATCGACATAACCCGTCTTGGCCAGGAATTCTTTTGCCATTATACAATCCATCAGATCATTTTCACCATGATTGCGGTTATCAAGTTGATAGAATGTTTTGCCATATCCGCTGCTCCCGCGATTATTTACAGCAAGTATTACATAACCTTTATTGACCAGATACTGTATTAAAGGATCATACGATAGCCGTGACTGACCTCCCGGACCACCATGCACCCAAACTAATGCAGGGGCAGGATCCTTTTCTGATACCTGGTGTGGAATATAAAGTATTGCTGGGATTTCAAGCCCGTCAAAAGAAGGATAACGTATAACTTCACCCTCCACCAACTCGTCGGGATCAATTTCCTTGTTTAAGGCAGTCAGCAATTTCCGAACATTGTCGTTTTCAAAATCATAAATATAAAGGTCATTGGGCGATCGTGAACTGCCAACCCAAAACGTCATGAGCTTTTCACTCTTTGAAATATTCACATTTTTGATATCTCCCTCTATAGACTCCGGGAAAGTGAGTTCTTTATTTGTTCTATTGTCCACAACTTTAACCACTGTTCTGGCATCTTCGTTTATGCCTGAAATCCTGTACTTTTCGTTATAGGAAAGATATGAATACCATATATCCCACGAATAACTAAGGATTTTTTCCTTTTTCCCGCTTGCAATATCATACTTAACAAGATATGTAAACTCATTCTCTTCATTTGTTAAGTAGAAAAATGTTTTACAATCGTTACTAAAACCGGATGCAGAATAGTTAGCATTTCCCGTATGTTTTGAAATATGGTTGAGCCTTTTACTTTTCTGATCATACAGGTATATTTCATCGTTGCTACTTGTTATCGATTTTGTGAAGACTAGATATCTTTCATCACGACTTATTCCTCCATAATCATAACCTTCATCGTTTCTATACAATAATTTTGGGCGCAATGTATTTATATCCATTTCATATACATCCATAAATCTTTTATCCCGCAGGTTTGATCCATAAATAAAACTTTGCTCATCAAAATTCCAATCATAAAATGTTGACCGGGCATTCTCGCCCGGTGTTAAATCAATTGAAGTACTGTCATTATTGAGTAAATAGATGTGATAAATTTCGTTGCCATTATCATCGCATTGAAAAAGAATACGGTCATCTTTTGGTAAGAATGAAATGGCATAAATACTTGTTGAATCTGATCTTGTCAGGGGAGTCAGTTCTCCTCCTGAAACCGACAAAGTATAGGCGTTATATACTCCTGATTCATCGCTTGTAATCAGGATCTTGGATTCATCGAAGGACAGATCACCGCCAAACATATCAATATTTGACATGAACTGGCGTATAGAATAGTCTTTAACTTCTCTGGCAGTTCGTTGGTGTGGTTTGCAGGAAATAATAAATAATACTATTAAAAGATAAAATTGCCAATTTGTTTTCATAAGGGTTGGTTTAAAAGTTTCTTTCTAAGTTATAAATAAATGTTTAGCTGATCTGAAAAGTCTGATTTTATTAATATGTCCTTAGTAGGTTGAAAGCTTCATCGTCGAAATATAACCGTCCTTCAAAATGCAGGCAAAATATAATCCCGGAGGCAGGTTATTCATGTTTATAACAACTTCTTCCTGTTGCCCGTTCAGGTTTATTAATTTTCTTCTTCTACCCAGCAAATCAGCAATGATTATGTTATCGGGGTACAAATCCTTAAACAGAAAGATTATGCCGCTTTCGTTCCGGATCATAATAACATCTTCGTGTTTAATCCTATCCAGGGGAACGGGTTTTATGACATAACCACAAAGCGAAAAAGCGGTCATCACTTCGTTACGGATTGAATCAAGTAAAAAGTAGAGCGAATCACCCGGACATTCAGTAGAGCATCCGTCCCGGTGGCCTGCCAATACAGGTAAGGCGTTATTCAATGGATGTGAATAAGTACCCAGCGGATTGAGGCTATCTTTTCCCATGACCCAGGTAACAAGGTCAATTAATGAACCAATTGCAGCTTTAGGGGGATGAAGTTCTGAATATGTACCCATGATACAGATGCCCAGGGTTCCTGTGTTCGAATTGCAAAAATGTGCTCCCAGTACTTCATCCTGTTCGTATGATCCCGGATCGCGACCTTTAAAAATAGTCCCGTCCTGGGCAATCAGATAGTTGTAACCAATATCCGACCATTCTCTTATTTCAGTATGATAAATGTAAATGTTCCTGATTACGTTGAAATAATCCGTATCGGTATTCGATCCTGCCGAGTGGTGTATAATTATACTATGAACAATATTATAAATGCGCTCATAATCAGGATCCTCCAACCCTTCTCTCCAAACTGACTGATCAATCATTCCGGGTTCGGAACAACCATCGCTTTTTTTTTTAATCTTATTACAGGATGAATCTTGCATGGAAGTCTGGGCATTGATAAAGTAAAAAGTAATCTGACTCCGGATTCTACCGGGTGAAAATAAAAAGTCTCCGATAGGCGGACTGAAGGTAAGCAGGTTACTGAAATTGTAAAGCTGACTTACATCTCCGTCTTCATCTTGCGATAGGTATATCGTATCGTTACCAACAACCAGATAGGCCCCATCAAATACTTCATTTACATCAATCTTCAAAACAAGTCCTGTTGCTACGGTATCAACTATTATATGATATACCGAATCGGATAATGAGACTCCATGTTTAAGATGAGTATCAAATTCCTGCACCTGGTAATGTTGACCAGATGCTGTATGAAAGATAAAGGTGAGGACCGCAGCAAGCCATATTACTGCCCCCTGGCGGATGATCCCCACAATTTTACTTTTATTGTTCAGCATACTGTTTTAAACATTCACGACACAAACAGTCATTGTATTTTTCGATGATCCTATAATAATCCTTTTGGTGAATCTGTACTTTCTCACACCAGCAATCTGTCTGACCCTGACACACAAAAAACCTGCCACACGACGGGCATTTTTTTAATGTTCCTTTCATTCGTCACGTTTTCGGATAAGTTCAACCGATACTGCATGAACATTTCCTCCCAGCGGAGGGTTCATTTTGGTAATTTTAACCTGCGCCAACTGGATGGTTGATGAGGCCAGCATGATCTTATCCAAAATCCTGGATGCAACATGTTCCAGCAAGGCTGAACTCTTCTTCATTTCCTTGCACACAATACCATATGCTATACGATAATCGAAGGTGTCATCAATCTGATCTGTTTTTCCTGCCTTTTCAATCGCAGCTTCAACTTCTACGCTAACACGGTAATGAGCCCCAATCCTTCTTTCTTCGGGCAGGTGTCCGTGATAGGCATAACATTCGATATGTTCAAGTACAATTTTACCCATATCCTGTTATCATCCTGCGAAGTTATTAATTTATTGGCACCCGGGATAACCGTATTTTTTATAATTCTTTCATTGAATGAAGCAGACACATGTATTCTATAAGGATAATTATCATACTTGATTTCCCGTTTGCAAAAATCGTTACTTTTGTACCTTGCTTAAAAATAGATTTTCAAAATACGTCATTGAAATGGGTAAAGAAGATGCGCTGAAATCGCTGAATTTCATAGAATCGATGATTGAAGAAGACATCCGGACCGGAAAGCATGGGCGTAAACTTCGTTTCAGATTTCCTCCCGAACCGAATGGATACTTACATATAGGTCATGCTAAAGCAATATGCCTCAATTTTGGTCTTGCCGAGAAATATAACGGAGAATGCAACTTACGTTATGACGATACTAATCCTGTGAAAGAAGATGTTGAATATGTCGATTCGATCAGGGAGGATATACATTGGCTTGGGTTTGACTGGGGGAATCGTGAATATTATGCTTCCGATTATTTTCAGCAGTTATACGAATGGGCAGTGCTTCTTATAAAAAAAGGTCTTGCCTATGTTGATGAAAGTACCGCCGACGAAGTTTCGTCAACACGTGGTACTCCCACACAACCGGGGAAAGAGAGTCCATATCGGAATCGGACTGTTGATGAAAATCTGGATCTTTTTGAGAGGATGAGAAAAGGTGAATTCCCCGACGGATCAAAAGTGTTGAGAGCTAAGATCGATATGGCGTCTCCTAATATGCACATGCGTGACCCGATCATGTACAGGATAAAACATGTTCATCACCATCGTACCGGCAATGCATGGTGTATATACCCGATGTATGATTATGCGCACGGGCAAAGTGATTTTATCGAAGGCATAACGCATTCTCTTTGTACTCTTGAATTTGAAGTTCATCGTCCATTATATGACTGGTTTCTGGATAACATCATTGACGATCCGGAAGTAAACCGCACACGGACTCATCAGACTGAATTTGCCCGCCTTAACCTGAACTATACCGTGATGAGTAAAAGAATGCTGTTACAGTTGGTTCAGGAAAAATATGTTGAAGGTTGGGACGACCCCCGTATGCCCACAATTTCCGGGCTTAGGCGACGAGGATATACAGCTGCTGCAATACGCGATTTTGCCGATCGGGTTGGCGTTGCTAAGCGTGAAAATGTGATTGATATTGGATTGCTGGAATATTGTATTCGTGAAGATCTGAATAAGAAAGCCCTGCGTGTAATGGGTGTTATTAACCCTCTTAAAGTGACGATTGAAAATTATCCTGAAGGCAAGGTTGAGGAACTTGAGGCTGTTAATAATCCTGAGGATGAATCGGCAGGAGTTAGAAAGGTGCCGTTTTCGAGGGTTCTGTATATCGAACGCGACGACTTCATGGAAAATCCACCTAAGAAATTCTTCCGGTTGGCACCTGGTGTCGAGGTGAGACTGCGTTACGCTTATTTTATTACCTGTAAAGATGTAATTAAGGATAAAAACGGTAATATCACAGAGTTACTTTGTACTTACGATCCTGCAAGCCGGGGAGGTAATTCCCCCGACGGTAGAAAAGTAAAAGCAACTTTGCATTGGGTATCAGCAGCACATGCTTTAAAAGCTGAAATAAGGCTATACGACCGGCTCTTTCTTAAGGAAGATCCCTATCAATATGATGAAGGTGAAACGTTCATTTCTAACCTGAATCCTAACTCGTTGACCATTGCAGAGGGTTATGTTGAACCTTCGCTGAAAAATGCAAAATCGTTGGAAAACTATCAGTTTGAGAGGTTAGGGTATTTTTGTGTCGATAAGCTGTCTGCCAATGGTAAACTGGTGTTTAACAGGACCGTTACACTGAAAGATACATGGGCAAAGATTGCCCAAAAAGAATAAGCCGGAATAAAAGTGATCAGTTTATATATCATTTTGATTCTTACATTTCAGGTTTAGACGGATTTTTATATTTTTGTGTCCCCTTTTGCCTCGTTGTGTAATTCCTGTTTTGTGTACCACATCGACGCCCAAAAAAAGCCTATCTGATTTACAGGCAGTTATGAATATTTTGTTTGTATTTTGGGTGTCCCATTGTAATTTTGGAACATGTTTGTGCGCAAGAAGAAGAATAAAAGCGGTTCACTCAGCATTCAGATAATATCGAAAATCAGGGGGAACTATAAAGTAATAAGAACCATCGGATGTGCCAAGACAAAGCGAGAAGAGGACCTGATGCTTTTATTGGCTAATACTGAACTAGAGAGGCTTGAAGGCAATCAGTCACTTTTCGTTGAGCGCGATGATTTAATTGTCGACAACTTTGTAAACAGCATTGCCAATGATCACTTACAGATAATTGGTTCGGAATTAATCTTAGGAAAAATATATGACAAAATAGGATATCCATCGAGTGGGTGTCCCGACTATTTTAGAAGCCTTGTTTTGTGCCGTTTAGTCTACCCCGGAAGTAAATTAAAGACTGTCGAGTATTTCAGATGGCATTTAAATATTGATATTAGTGTTTACACCATCTACCGCTTTTTAGACGAGTTAAATTCAAAATTAAAACCGGACATTGAACAGATTTCGTTTGAATATACCAAAATACTTTTGAAAGGCAGTGTTGGCGTAGTTTTTTACGATATGACCACTTTGTATTTTGAAGCTTCAGAGGAAGATGATTACCGAATACCTGGCTTTAATAAGGACGGGAAACATCAACAACCTCAAATTATGATAGGATTACTGGTCAGTAGTCATGGCTACCCGATCGGTTACCAGATTTTTGAAGGCAATACCTCAGAAACAAAAACATTGATCCCAGTACTTGAAGCCTTTCAAGAAAAATTCGAAATAGAAAAACCAATCATAGTAGCAGATGCTGCACTTTTATCAAATAAAAATATACATGCATTGCAAGACAATGGATACCAATACATTCTTGGAGCAAGGCTTAAAAACGAACCGGATGAAATTAAAGAAAAAGTATTAACACTTAAAATTCCAGAAGACAAGCCAAAGGAGCTTGAAAGCAAGAATGGAAGGTTAATCGTTAGTTTTTCTTCTAAACGGGCATACAATGATAGAAGAAACAGGGAAAAGGGCTTGAAGCGGTTAGAAAAGAAAGTAAAATCGGGCAAACTAACGAAAGAACACATTAATAATCGTGGGTATAATAAATACTTACAACTATCAGGTGAGGTAGATATATCAATTGATTACGAAAAATATGAAGCCGACTGCGTATGGGACGGGTTAAAAGGATATGTTACCAATACACATTTATCCAAGAACAAAGTAATTGACAATTATAGTCAGTTGTGGCAAGTGGAAAAAGCATTTCGTATTTCTAAAACAGACTTACGTATCCGTCCAATTTATCATCGATTAAAAGAGCGAATCGAAGCACATATTTGTATATGCTTCACGGCTTATTCAATATATAAAGAATTAGAGCGATTATTAAAGGTTAACACCATTGAGCTATCAGCTGAAAAAGCAATAGATATGATAAAAGAAATTCGGCAACTTCGATACGTCCTGCCCAAGTCAAGGCAAGTGAAAACTAAAATTTTGCAGCCTACCGAAATGCAATCCAGGCTTCTGAATATGAAAATCTAATATCTGGGTGTCCCAATGCACAAAACAGGAGAGGTTAGGGTATTTTTGTGTCGATAAGCTGTCTGCCAATGGTAAACTGGTGTTTAACAGGACCGTTACACTGAAAGATACATGGGCAAAGATTGCCCAAAAAGAATAAGCCGGAATAAAAGTGATCAGTTTATATATCATTTTGATTCTTACATTTCAGGTTTAGACGGATTTTTATATTTTTGTGTCCCCTTTTGCCTCGTTGTGTAATTGGCAATACCGACCGGAACAATGTAAATGTCAGGCTTCGCCTTCCATAACATTGTTTACCGTCGGCACTAAACCACCTAAGTGATGTTCTTTGCATATGAGGATTTTTGATAGCTTTGCCAGGAAAGAAAACCACTGTTCATTAATTGGTTTAGCATGTCAGAATCCATGATCTTTTACAGAGAAGATCGATAATATATTTTGCCTCGTGGTGTAATTGGCAACACGTCTGACTCTGGATCAGAAAAGTCCAGGTTCGAGCCCTGGCGAGGCAGCCTTCGTCCCGATATCCCGAATCATCGGGACGGGACTTCGGCTGCTGTGCGCAGCTAACAATTATCAAATTGAAACTCCTGGTGGTGGAATCTTTTTTTCGACTAAAGCAGAGTAAAAGAAAAAAGCCTGTCATAATTTAACAGGCTTTTTTCTTTTGGTGCAGTAATATCGTCCCTTAACCCGCTAACCAGCATAAGTTATTTCTGGGAAAGAGGGATATTCTGTTTATATATTGGGTTTATATATTCTTACCGTATTGTTTCAACGACTGCATATTTCGATATTCTCCAGAACTCAACCGGATTAGTAATTTCAATAGTTGCGATCAGGTTGTTATCATCCTTTTTAAGGGAATAGGAATTCGATGGGTGTTCAGTAATCAACCGCACTTTTTTTGAATTTACAGGAATCGATATGGTTTTGGTGATATCCACTTCTGTAAAGCCTTCAGGGGTTACGTTATCACGAAGCGATTTGGTTCTGCCAACACCTAAAAATCCACCCTCCTTATTGATCAGTCCCTTTTCTTTTAATTCTTTATAGCTGCCTGAGGCAATAAATCCTTTATTTAGTTCATATTCCATTGTATTGATCACAGACTGCTTTTGAGCCATAGTCACTTCCATATCTGACAGTTTAGTGTTCAGCTGTGCCATTTCAAAATCTTTTTCTGCCAGGTAGGTTTTCAATGAATCGATATGCTGATTTCTTTGATCAAGGGCCAATGAGAGTTCTTCAACTTTCTTTTCCAGCACGGCTATCTTCATTCCCGAATTTTTAAGCTGGGTGTTTAATGCGGCAATTTTCTTCTTGTTATCGGCGAGTAAGGTGTTTAAAAGCTGAATGTCGCGTAGGATGGATTCTCTTTTATTCTCTGCCAGTTCTACGTCTTCTGATTTTATTGATGAGAGTAAATTTTCTTTTTCTTTAATGGTTTGCAGATCTTTTTCAACCTGGTCGAATAAATTAACCCAGTCATTAACCATTGAATCCCTGACTCCAAGCTGTACTGATAAATCCTGGTATTGTGTTTCTAGTTTGGCATATTCATTCTTATTTGACTGATGGTTTACTATCATTAGTATCCATGTGGCAGCCAGGATAATTATGGCGAAAATCAGGATGGATTTGCCATTTCTTTTTGCCCATGAATTGCCAGTTGTTGATGAATTCTTCTTGTACGTATACTCTGTTGGTTGCTGTGTGTTCTTTTCTGATGTGTTCATAGTAATTTTATTAAAGTTGTTTAGCGGAATTATTTTATCTGATTAGTTGATTCGGATGTTATCACTTCGCATTATCTTTTTCTCTGAATCCTGTAAAAAAAGGCGAGATGTATTCCCAGGTTTAGTGTAGGAATACATCTCGAAAAACAAGGATAAACGCCCAGATAGTTAGTAGTTTCATGGATGCCGGTATCTGCTGTGCGGAGTATGCCAAACTATATGCCATACCAAGACAGGCAAAGAATAGAGTTGAAAATCAACAAATTAGAATTAAACGCAAGGAAATACTTTGACCAAAATGATAATTAAATTCTCATTTTGATAAACTACCCAGAAATGGAATGAATTAATTTTCCAGAGGAAAAATTCGCTGATTAATCCGATTTATCTTCCTTTAACATCCGATAAATTGTGGCTACTCCAATATCCAGCTTTTCAGCAACCAGCTTGATATTATTCTGATATTTATCGAGATAGGATTTGACAATTCGTTTTTCATATTCGCGTAATGTCAGGTCGTGATGTATTGTATCCTGCACGGAATCATCAGAACCAAAAATCAATTCATCGGGACCTATAACATCTGTATCGGAGAGGGTAACCGCCAATTCTACAACTGATTTTAATTCACGAATGTTTCCGGGGAATGGATAAGAAAGAAGTTTTTTTTGTGCATCGGAGGAGAGCTTTCGGTTTTCAATTTTATTTTCTTTACAGTGCTGGCTGATGAAGTATTTTGCAAGCAATAGCAAATCGTTGCCTCTTTCCCGTAAGGGAGGAAGTTCGATGGGCAATCCAAAGAGCCTGTAATAAAGATCCTGCCTGAACCGGCCTTCTTTAACATCTTCCTTTAAATTTCGGTTTGTGGCGACAATAATCCTGCAATCGGTCTTAACAGGCTGATTGCTGCCAATGCGTGTAATTTCCTTTTCCTGAAGCGCCCGCAATAACTTCGGCTGAAAAGCGAGATTCATTTCACCAATTTCATCCAGGAAAAGTGTACCTCCATCAGCTTCTTCAAATTTACCGGTCCTGCGTGCAGCAGCTCCCGTAAAAGCTCCTTTTTCATGACCGAAAAGCTCACTTTCGATCAGGTCGGGTGGCAGAGCCGAGACATTAACTGCCACGAATGCTTTATCCTTACGATCGGAATTATAGTGGATTGCTTTTGCAACAAGTTCTTTACCGGTTCCGGTTTCCCCGGTAACGATCACTGTAATATTTGTCTGTACAGCTCTTTGTATAAGATCAAAAACTTTTCTGATTGCCGGACTTTCACCCACAATCGAGTTCTGAAAATCATATTTTTTTTGTACTTCCCTGCGTAACGAAGTGATTTCTTTCCGAAGGCCTATTCCTTTACGAATATTACTGACTGTGTTTAGCAGTCGTTCGCGTATGTCGTTCGATTTAACGATGTAATCGTACGCTCCCTCCCTCAGCAGGTCAACGACAACAGCGATATCGTCCTGCTCGGAAATAAGAATTACCTGTATGTCGTTATTTTCAGCTTTAATTTCGCGTAATAGCTCTAAGCCACTGATATCGGGTAATCGATAATCGAGGGTAATCACATCGGGTTGATCATTGAGCTGGTTAAGACAATCTTTTCCATTCAAAAACGATACAATTTCATAATCGGGATTCAACGATAAAGTATGGACAAGAAATCGGTTGTACCATTCATTATCTTCGACAACAAATATTTTAAAGGGCTTATTTTCGTTCAGGTTCATACTGTCTTTCGGATGGGGCGTATAACATCGTGACTGATTATGGATTAATATGTTTGAGTTTCATGTTAATTTGTTTTTCAATCTCGTTGAATTCATATTTTAAATCCAAAACTAATTTACTTATATTGCCGTTTGGAATGTTGTTTTTACATTCATTTTCAAGTTTTTTGGTGAGACTCCATAATTTATCAGCTCCCAAATGCCGGCAGGGAGAACATATTTTATGGGCAACTTCGGCAACGTCGAGGTATTCATTGGCTCCCACTTTTTCATCTATCTGCTGAATTCCCTGGTGGTATGAATTAATAAATGTAATCAGCATTTCTTTTACAAAGGATTCGTCGTTATTGGAAATCCGGTATAATTCACTGATATTGAGTTGTCCCGATGCCTGATTTTGATGAGGCGGCGGCGGGGCAGAGGCTGACAATGGTTGTGAATCCAGTTTTAACAGCGAAACCAACACCTTTAACAATTCCATCTCACTGAAAGGTTTTCGTATGGCGTCGTTAAATCCTTTCTTTTTATATATTTCACATTCTTCATAACTATACGCGGCAGTGATAGCTACCAGCGGTAATTCATCGGGTTCTTTCTTTAATACTTCGCGTATAAAATTTGCTGCCTTAATGCCATCGATACCGGGCATACGTATATCGAGCAGGGCCAGCTGAAAATGATTACTTTTTATTTTTTCGATAGCATCAATCCCGTCGATGGCTTCCTCGTAGGGCATATTCCATTTCTTGAGAATCGTCTTTAAAAGAAGGCGGTTATATTCTTCATCATCGGCAATCAACACCATGAAGTTGCTAAGCTCTTTTGGTGGTTCAATGAGTATCTCAGTCTTACTCTCGGTAACTTTCGACAGATCGCCCTTTTCCTGTGGGATCCTGCAAATAAAAGTGCTGCCAGAATTAAGCCTGCTTTCAACCTTTATAGTTCCGCCAAAGAGGGATATGATATTTTTTACGATCGAAAGTCCTAACCCTGTTCCTCCATACTTCTGGGTAGTTCCGGCTTCGCCTTGTGTATAATCATCGAAAATGACATTCAGTTTATCGGGAGCAATGCCAATTCCTGTATCGCTGATCCGGATAATTAACTCGGAACTGGTAATGGTTTTATTTTCCTCGTATACATCGATTTCGATTTTGCCATTACGAGTAAACTTGATGGCATTTCCCACAAGGTTAATAATAACCTGTTTCAGTCTGTATGGATCGCTGTAGAATGCTTCGGTAACATCAGGATCTATAAAGACCTGGATGGTTGTATTGTTTTTCGCGGCCGATTCGTGGAAGAGCAGAAAGACCTCGTCGATCAGGGAACGTATTGAATAGTGAATTTTTTCAAGTGCCAGTTTGCCCGATTGTAATTTACTGAAGTCGAGTACATCGTTAACAATACGAAGCAGGTTTTCGGACGAGGTTCTTACAACGTTCAATTTTTCCCTGTTATCGTCATTTAGTGAATTCAAATCTACCTGCTCAAGGAAACCATAAATTGCATTTAGTGGGGTCCGGATTTCGTGACTTACATTAGCGGTGAAAATTTCTTTTACCCGGGCAAGCCTTTCCGCTTCAAGTTTTGATTCTTCCAATGCTTTTTGCGACGCGATAGTCTTTCGGATATACCGTGCAACAATAAATACGACAATAAGCGATAGTGAGGTCACCGCTATAAGAAAGAAGATGAGCCACAGGTACGTTTTCTTTGCAAGCTGATTGGCACGCATTGCTTTTTCATGCAGTTCAGTCTTTTCAGCATGTTCAAGTTCTTCCATCAATGAATAAAAACGCGAAGTGAGTTCACGGTTGGTATGGGCAAGCTTCAATTCTTCGTTCTTCAGCTGTGAGTCTAATTGTTCATCTTCCGACTCAACCGCAGTGATTTTTTCCGCCAGCATCATATGATCGATAAATGGCGTATCGACACTATTTTTAAATATTCGTCCGAAAATGCCGGGCTGCTGTTTATTCTTGCTCAGAATATCAATCTGAATAAGTTCTTTGGAAAGCGATTCAAGTTTACCACGGCTGTTGTCACTTTCATGCAGTCTGACCATGCGCGTCCAGAGTACATATTTTTCTTTGATCAACCAACTGATGGTATCAATTCGCGCAATAAGGACCTGGTTATCCGGATTGTTTTCCCGAAGGGAATTAATCATAGTGTCAATCTTGAAAATGACTTCATAGTATGGTTTCAGGTTTCTTTCTTCTCTGCTAACCGTAAACAAGCGGATACTGTTTTCAGCCTTTTCAAGCTCAAGAGCTATCTCTTTAAGTGTGATCAGCGTGTAGTCGGGCTGGGCATCAATATTTATGGATGAGACAATGGAGGATAAGCTCCGGTAGGAAACATACCCGATCGAAACAACCGAACACACTGCAATAAATAGTAAGAATCCGATCTTGTACTGAAGTGAAATTCTGGGCATCGACTCGTATTTAAGACGAATACTTCTGCAAAAAATCTTCTAGTAAAATACAGCAAATGTCGGGAGCGTAAATATCCTTTTTGATAACATGGCCATCGACATTTATCTGATCGTCATGCAACAATTTATTTACGATCTGATCAGATTGTGACAAAACTACGAATTTTATTTTGTTATTCTTTTCTTTAAAGATCTTAAGCAAATGCAAACCATTAGTCCCCTTACCCAGGTAATAATCCAGAAAAGCTATTGAGCTTCCGTTAAAACTCTGAGAGCGTATCGTTTCAATACAATCATCCGGATCGGTAAAGGAATACAGGTTAACTTCAGAATTCCTGGTGAGGTATTTTTTCCGAAGGAGATGCTGTTGCAATGCCTTTCTCAAGATACCATTGAAAATTTTATTATCTTCCATGATGATGATATTGAACTTTTTCTTTTCCATTGTAAATGATATTGAATCCTTTTTGGTAATTGCCAGATTTGTGCCATTTTCCCAGGCATGGAAAAGAAATACTATATAATGCTTACAGTTATTCCGTTAGCGATATCAATTATTTATCTGCCTGAAACCCTCGTTATAAGGGGATAGTATCAAATCGGGAGAAATTTTCTCAATTTGAGAATAGCGGATTGTCGGAATCTTTAATAAGGTTCTTTCCCGATTGTCCAATAACATCGTCGGGGAGAGATGATTTTACCGTCATCTTTTAAAAGCTTCATGGCTTTATCAACTTCCTTCCTCTCAATACCCGACTTTTCAGCAATTTCACCTGCACTCATGGGTGCCGACGATCTTTTTAATATATCCAGAATTAATTGGCTTGTTTCCATTTTATTAATAATTAATATGTATATCCGCTAATGTACCAAATTCTGTAAATTTGAAGAAAAAACGAG
>CAZWIU010000104.1:0-14801 GCA_964634105.1 uncultured Bacteroidales bacterium
GTTGTATTCTGAAGGTTGCACGTTGTATTCTGAAGGTTGCACATTGTATTCTGAAGGTTGCGCACAGTATTCCGAAGCTTTACACCTTGTTTAGTAAAAGTTGTCCGATTTTTTCATAAGGATTATAGATTGTGTAGTAAAGGTTGCCCGTAGTATTCTTCAGGTTGCCCGCTGTATCCTGAAGGTTAACTCCCTGTATCCTGAAGGATTCTATTGGTGAATTGCAGAAACATTGTTGTCCGGGTAAAACGGATGGATAATCCTAACGTATGGTTATAGTAAGAGTTAGGCAAAATTGGTAGGCTTAACTTTTTAACAACTTATTTGTAACTTTACCTCAAATGCCGAAAAATGATACTTAAGACTATTAGATATTTTGAAAACAAAGACAAAGACAATTATTGGGAGATTAAGGATGTTAATTTCTCCAAACAAAATATAATTGTTGGATTAAATGCTACAGGGAAGACCAGATTAACTAACATAATCTCAAGTTTAGCAATGTTATTATCTTCAAAGATTAGGGTAACTGGTAATTGGTTTTTAACTTATGAGAAAGAAAATAAAGATATTTATACCTATAATCTTCAGATAAATAACGGTACAATCGATAGCGAAGAAATTAAAGAAAATAGAATTTTGCTCTTATCCAGACAAAAGGATAGTGGAAAAATCTTTTCAAAAAAAGAAAACAAATTCCATAGTTACAACCCTCCTATTGATGAATTAACTTTAAATGTAAGAAGAGATACAGCTGATTATCCATTTCTTGAGGAGTTTATAAATTGGGCAAAAAAGCTTCATGGTTATTCATTTTCCGGTGTTAAAAATGATCAAATAACAATACCCAATAAACCCGAGGGGTATATAGAAACATTAACAACTGTTCCTTATATATTAAAACAGGCTGGAGATCAGCAAGAAATAATAAATAAAATAATTGAGGGCATGAAGACTCTGGGTTATCCTATTGACAAAGTATTTGCAAAAGCCCAAACCATTCAGCCTAATCTGAACAATATTTTTACAGTCGCTGTAAAGGAGTCTGATTTGAAATGTGAGACTGAACAATCTACATTATCTAATGGCATGTTTAGAGCGCTCTGTCTGATTGTTATCGTTGAATACCTCATTCAAATCGAAAAGAATGGTACAATAATCATTGATGATCTAGGTGAGGGTCTTGATTTTGAGAGATCTACAAGATTAACTAAACTATTATTTGAGAAAACTAAAAACACGGATTTTCAATTAATTATTACATCCAATGATAGATTTCTAATTAACAATGTTGATATGCGCAATATTAACTATTTAGAGAGAGAGGGCCATATTGTTACAGCTTATAATTATATTAATAATAAAGCTGTTTTTGATAAGTTTTTATTATCTGGGCTTAACAATTTTGATTTCTTAAATCCAAATCTCTCACATTTTAGAAACTGAAATGGTTAAAATAGCTTTTTTCGTCGAAGGTCAAACTGAAAGAGTCTTTTTGGAATCCCTACTAGATAATCTTTTCACACATCCAAATTTTAATATCCATTCTGAAGAGCTCAGAGGAGGAAAGGCCAAAGTTATTACGCACGAAAACTATGATAATAGTAGTATAAGATATTACTTTTTAATTTATGATGTTGGAGGTGATGGGAGTGTTGCAGGCGCAATTTATGAGAGAGCACCGGCACTAATTAATATTCATAATTATGACCATGTTTTTGGTATTCGAGATTTATTCCCAAATGATAAAACACAATCTGAACTAATTGAAAGTACGTTCAATTCAGTCTTTAATGGAAGTGAAATTGTTAATTATCTTACTCTTATATTAGCCATAATGGAGATTGAAGCTTGGTTTTTAGCCGAAAATACTGTCTTTTCACGTCTAGATAAAAGCTTATCAATTGAGAAGATAAACACTAGCTTAAATATTGACATAATTAATGATGACCCAGAAAGTTATAAGCATCCGGCCAAGTTACTTGATGATATTTACAAATTAGCTGGGAAAAGATATCAGAAAAGAAAGTCTGATTCTTATAATATTTGTTCAAGACTTGATTATAATGAGTTTTATCTTAACCAGTCTCTTCGTAAAAGAATTTCATCATTTGATAAATTTCTTTTAATGTTAGAAGAATTCTATAATTGACCAACTTTGCCTGACATGCGGTAATACGCAATTGCCGGGCGTTGCCTCCACTAAACGTTCTGGCACGCTCAAATGCAAAACTATAAACATTGAATCAAACAACGGTCACGGTGGACTAGAACGTAACTCCGATCGCGGCAACTGCTCATATCGCAAACCGTTGGCAACAAGTGTAAAATAGTGGGCTTAAACAAGTAAAATTAGAATTTATGCCACAAGGACACTACGACACAATGGTTTCACAAATATGCAGCAGGCTAAAGATATACTTCTAAGTGTTTTTTTTGAGGCTTTGTGATTTAGTGGCATATAATTTCTTTAACTTTTACCGGACAACAGTAATTGAAGAAACCATATCCATTCAGGCATCTTTTTTGGTCAAGCTGTGCTTCTTCATATCGCACCGTGACGCAACATCATGGAACGCCGTGACGCAACATAACGGAACGCCCTGGAGCAACATTATGGAGTACCGGGTAGTTACACTGATTTAACTCTTTCAGCATATCATTCTTTTTAATTCCTCACTATCTTACAGGTTATTACCTGTTGATCCGGCAGCGTTACGTGAACGATATAGACCGAAGGTTGAAGTGATCCAAGATCAATATTGATTTTATCACCCGCAAAGGTAGTATTGTACATTTCTTGTCCTGCCAGGTCAAAAACCTGCACCCTGTGTAAACCTGTTATTCCTGTTTCGACTGTCACGATGCCCGCTGAGGGATTTGGATAGCTTATAACCTTATTTATCCGTTCATCTGTCATGATGGAAGTTGAAGAGGTCGAATAACCGGTAAAATAGGCTGTGATCCTTAGCGAATTACTATCGGGATATTCGGCATACCCGGCTGCATAAAGTATGTTTTCTGCAGGACTTAATGCGATTGATTCTATTTCATCCCAGTATCCAAAGTCGGTAAGCACAAGACCATTGGTACCGAATGTTGTATCTCCGAATCCGTTATGATTTATGCGTCCGAGGAGAAAGTCGTAGGTCCCTGAAAAAGTGCTTGATCCTGCAAAGTAATATTTGCCATCCGATTGCAGTAATGCCGATGCAATATAATCGCTCGACTCATTACTTTGAACAGTTGACCAGCCGTTTACTCCAAAACTCATATCGGTACTCCCATCGGAGGCATGAACCCGGTGAGCAAAGATATCAGAGTCCCAGGCTTCATCAACGTAATCGCCAAACAGGGCAATTGTATTATCAGTTCCATCGTAAACCATTGCATTGAAATAGCAGCCGGCTTCAGGCCCGGTTGTGTATTGGAGAATTCCTCCGGTACCGAAGCCGGTGGAAAGCTCTCCGTCCGGGAGGTCAAATCTGGCCAGGATAGGTCCTGCGGTTCCACCGGAAATACGGCCGCAGGCGTAAAGATAATGTGACTCCTCATCAACAGCCATGTCATAAAACCTACCTTCATCATCAGTCACTAAGACAATACCGTCGGTTCCAAAACCGGAAACAAGGGAGCCTTCATCGTCGATCATCATCAACATAGGATGAACAGAACTGCCGCACAGAACGATATTGTACGAATCGTCGCTTCCAATAACCTTCATGCTGCTGACATTCATTTCAACAGATGAGTTCGCATAAATACCGTTTATGCCGAATTCTTCGTCGAGCTGACCATTTTCCAAAAGTCGTATTACATAAGGGTGACTGCCGACATGTTCGATAGAAAAACGACCTGCCAGCAGGATCTTGTTATCCGGCAGGACCGAGACTGAGTTTGTAAAATTATGAGAATCGAACCAATACCTGAATCCCCGCGGAAAATTTCCAAAGTCCAACAGGTTGCCCTGTTCATCCAGACTTATTACAAATATCTTGGACGAATCAATATCGTTGACCTTGTTGTTTCCTCCTGCAACAATATTGCCATTTGGGAGTACCTGTACACTATATACAATACTGGAGGTATCTTCCCAGTTTTCAAGGAAGCTGCCTTCATCCCCGAAGAGAGGATATATGTCTCCGGGTCGTTGTCCATACAGTGTGACAATAAGTATCGATAAAAAGAATCCGTTAATTAATATTTTCATATCATCAGAATTTAAATCATACTGCTGCTTATTGAAGAGTGGAAAAATGGTATTCCGTCGTTCAATTATTATTTGTCTCTCAATTTTTAATGAATTTGCCCGTAATCACCTGATTGTCCGGTGAAGTTATTTTCATGAAATATACCGATGGTTGAAGAAATCCGAGGTTCAATGAAATACTTTTGCCAAAGCAATATTCATTGTATACTTCCATACCTGACGGGTCAAAAACCTGTACCTTGTATGGGCCGGTTAATCCGGTTTCTACCGTAATAATACCGGAAGAAGGATTCGGGAAGCAGTTAATAGATCCGGATTCGTTTTCAGCGACCGTAACCGGCGGAGTTATTTCAGCAGTGGTATAATAGGCGGATACTATTATCGTCCCATCCATAAAATCGGTACTATAGCCCGCAGCATAAAGTACATCTCCTGATGGACTTAAAGCAAGTTCATTCAGGTAATCCTCATTTCCAAAGTCAGTAACCACAAATCCGGCTTCGCCAAATGTGGTATCCGCATATCCGTTAAAATTGATACGGCCAAGGAAAAAGTCGCCGTCTCCATAATAATCAGAATAACCACCGAAATAATACTTACCTTCCTGTAATTGGATTGCCGATACAATTGACTCCCAAGAACCGGCAACCCGTAATGTTGCCCATCCGTTCAACCCAAAAGATGAATCAGCGGTACCATCGGTGCTTTTCATCCTGTAGGCATAAATATCGTAGTCACTTTCGTTACAATAGTATTCTCCAAATACTGTCAGCAAATCATTTACCTGGTCGTGGACAATGGCATACGCATAACCCGGAAAGCCGTTATCTTCAGTGTATATTAGACCACCACAGATCCCAAAATCCGTGACCGGGCTTCCATCTGTCAGATCGTATTTTGCTATAACTGTTCCAGCCAGCTCTGTTGTATAGCCACATGCATACAGGCAACTATTTTCATTATCGATCGCAATATCATAAAACAAAGCGTTTACAGCTGTTTCCATCACCACACCGCCGGTACCGAATGAAGATACCAATTCACCATCCTCGTCGAGCATGATTAATTCGGGCCAATTATTGATTTGGTCACCTCCACAGACCACAATGTTGTATGTATCACCGGTTCGATATACAGCAATATTACTTACGCCTAATGCGGATGATTCATCCGTATAGATTCCGTCATCGCTGAATTCCTCGTCGAGTGTTCCGTCAGGCAGCAGCCTCATTACAAAGGGATAAAAGTAGACTCCGTTAAAATAGTTACCGGCAATCAAAATTTTGTTATCCGGCAATATGAAGGAACAATAAGCCCCTTCAACATCGCTCAGATCGTATTCAAAGCCATGCAGGAAATTACCGAAATCCATTTGGTTTCCTTCATCGTCTAATTTTAAGAGGTAGATTTGATCGTTTCCACCACTATAATTTCCTGAAATTATGAGGCTGCCATCAGTTTGAACACCCACTGAATTGGCGGATGTAGATGTGTCTGTCCAATCCAGGAAATAAATGCCATTGTCACCAAAATCGGTATACAAGTCCCCGGGCCGCTGGGCACACAGCGATACTAAGAGAAATAGGAGAAATGTACCGGAAATAAGTGTTTTCATATGTATCAGATTTAAGTTTATTCATGTTTCTGAGGGTATTGATAGAGGGAAGAATGGAAGAATGGAAAGATGGAATAGTGGAAAATTGGAATAATGGAATAATGGAATAATGGAAGAATGGAAAGATGGAATAGTGGAAAATTGGAAAATTGGAAAATTGGAATAATGGAAAATTGGAATAATGGAATGATGAGGAAATAGATATCTGGCCAATCCGTTAATATTCTCTTCCGATATTTCCTGCCTGTCTATAGCACCCAGGTGAGCATTCTTCCAACATTCCATAGTTTCAATTTTTAACCATCTTGTCGGTAATTACTCGCTTATCGGGTAGTGTTACCCTGATAAAATAGATTGAGGGCTGAAGCATGTCCAGGTTCATGTCAATACTTTCTTCCGCAAACGTGGCGGCATACACTTCATTTCCCGTGATATCGACTACCTGGACCTTTTTCAAACCTTTAAGACTTGTATTTACACAGACCTGGCCGGTTGTAGGATTTGGATAAAAACATAACACATCACTCGTATTTATTTCAAGACCAATTGGCGGTTCGGAATTCGATGTGGTATGGTAAGCAGCTATGGTTATGGCTGAATTGTCAGATTCACCTGAAAAACCTGCTGCATAGAGGATATTCTCATCTTCCGACAGTTGGATATCGAACACCAGATCGTTCGATCCAAGACCGGTAAGTACAAGTCCGGAAGTACCGAAGGTAGTGTCGCCAAGTCCGTTATGATTAATCCGTCCGATAAAAATATCGTTCGTTCCGTTATAATCGGAATATCCTCCGAAATAGTATTTCCCGTCCGACTGGAGGATTGCTGATTTGATATACTCATCCGAACCTGCACTTCGCAAACTTGAAATACCGTGGTAACCAAATGAAGGATCGGGATCGCCGTTTTCAGCACTGACACGGTACGCGAAAATGTCTTCATCGCCAGCAGGCAGTGGATAATTTCCCATAACAGTGATTGCATTATCTGCAGGATCAAACACAAGGGTATTAAAAGTACCTGAAAAATTTTCTTCAGGCCTAAAAAAGAGTAAACCTCCCATTCCAAAGCTGGTACTCCAGTACCCATCGGGCAGGCTGTTCCTTGTCAGAAATCCACCACCCTCTTCGATATAGCCACACGTATACAAGATCTCATTTTCATTATCAATACATATATCCGAAACAGAACCATGGAGTCCGCTTACTTCTATTATCCCATCGGTTCCAAAGGAGGATTCGATTTCGCCTTCGCTATCAACCATCATAATCAGCGGAGTATGATCGAACTTTTCTCCTCCCAACAGGATGTAACAGGAGCCTTCATGTTCGTAAACGTCTATTTTCTTTACGAAGATTCCAACCGATTCCTCATAGAATATACCATCTTCCCCGAAATTCTCATCGATTTGCCCGTCGGGAAGCAACTTCATAATAAAAGGATAGCTTGCAGAAGGATCATTGCTGTAAGAGCCGGCTACCAGGACCGTATCGCCCGGCAGTACTGCGCAAGATGTTACCATATCGAAAAGACCCAGATCATGTGACAGGCCATTTGGGGAATTGCCGTAAGGGACTATTTGACCCCGGTTATTCAGCTTCGATACAATAATATCAAAAACCGACCCGGATGCACACGAAGTACCCGGAACGATGATACATCCATCTGACAGTATTCCGAGGCTAAATGTCTGGGTAATTATATCTTCCCAATCTTCTATGAAGTAACCATCACTACTGAAATTCAGATACAGATCACCGGCACGTTGGGCGGTAAGTGCGCCAACGTAAAGTGAAAATACCAGGATTAAAAACAGTTTTCTCATTTCTGTAAGGTTTATCCAGCACAATCAGCTGGCTTATTGTTTAATAAGTTTGCTTGTTACGACCTGTTCATCGGATGTCGTCACCCTGATGAAATAAACCGAAGGCTGAAGCATGTCCAGGTTGAGCTCATGCCTGTTGCTGCAGATGTATTGATATACCAATTCATTGCCTGCAAGGTCGAATACCTGCAATAGTTTTAAATCGGTGTTTCCCGTTTCGATGGTAACGATATCAGTTACAGGATTGGGGTATATGCGAATCGACGACATCTCACCATCATTCAATATTCCTTCCGGTTCTGTATACACTGTCGTAGTGTGGTAGGCGGCTATGACTATGGCATTATTGGACGCTGCATCCCTATCATAACCCACGGCAAACAGTAATTCTTCATCGGAAGTGAGGGCTATTTTGCAAATGCCTTCGAAAAAAGGTTGATCTGTGATAACAAATCCATTGGTTCCAAAGGAAGTATCGCCGATACCATTATGATTTATCCGGCCAACCATGAAATCGGGGGTTCCTAATAAATCGGTATATCCACCGAAATAATATTTACCGTCTGACTGAAGTATTGCAGAGAGGATATATTCGTCTGATGCCGGACTATGAATAGTTGAAACACCACCCGCTCCAAATGTTACATCCGGTGAAGCATCTGCTGCGTTGAACCGTATGGCAAAAATATCGTCATCCTCAACAGAAGGAAGATAGTTTCCAAATAGAGCAAGTGTATTTTCACTTGTGTCAAGCACTATGGATCTGATGTTTACACCGCTTTCTTCCGAGAATACTAACACACCATCCTCGGAATATTCTGTATCCGGACTACCATCAGGCAGGTTGTATTTAGCCAAAATCGATCCTTCTTCAATATCGAGTGTCCCGCATACATATAACTTATTATTCTCATTATCAATCTCAAGATCGATGAAGTTCCCTGTGAAACTGCCCAGTTCAATGAAACCATCGGTACCAAAATCAGTCACAAGCTCACCGTCCTGGCTGATCATCATTAAAAGAGGGTTTCGTGACAGGCCAAAATTACTCCCGCATAAAATAATGGAATACGTTTCTTCCTGTTGATATATCTCCATGCGTATGATATCCATGTGGTTTGATATATCCGTATAAACTCCGTCTCCGGCAAATTCTTCATCCAAACTGCCATCGGCATTTAGCCTTATAACAAAAGGGTGTTCATCAGGAAAACCAATGGTATAACTACCAGCGATTAATATCTTATTATCAGGAAGGATTAACACATTGGATGCATATTCCCTGGATGAAAGATCGTACTCAAAACCGTGCGAAAAATTTCCGAAAAGAACTGGATTTCCTAAGGGATCCAGTGCCATGGCCAGTATCTGATCAAGATCGGTGGTCAGGCAATTATACTGCCCGGCAACTAACAAGTTCCCATTCGAAAATACAGCAATGTCCGTTGCTAACGATGAAGTATCGGCCCAGTCGGCCGTGTAAATTCCATTCTCTCCAAAATCAGTATATAGGTCACCCGCGCGTTGGGCTATTAGGTTTACACTGATCATCATGAATACAATGCAATACGGGGTTTTCATATCTGTTAGATGTTAAAGTTTGCGTGTTTGGTATCAAAAACCTTCTTTCGGGTTTCACCCGAAATTTAAAGGTTGGATACTTAACCGTGAAAAATATGTGCTGAACGGTAAAATGCAGGGACAAATGGTATAAATACAGGGACTGGATTGGAAGGAGGGAAGGAGAGAATGGACGAAGGAAGCGTGGATGAATGGAAAAGGTTTGGCTGTTTATTGATTCTTTTAAGTTAATAAACTGTTGGGGCACATTCTATTGCATAGTTGGGGCACGGCATTATAATCAGAATTGAAAAGTAATAAACATGTTGGGGCACGGCATGCCGTACCCCAACATAATTCTAAATGCCGTGCCCCAACATAATTATAACTGTTAAAAGAGACAGGACTTTTCCTGACTATCTCACACAGAATATTTCCGATAGTATTCTGCCTTCCGAAATCAATTTCAAGATATAGTTGCCTGGTGGCAATTGACTCACATTAATTGAAGCTGTATGGGATGAGAGATTGCTGATTTGCAGCAGCTGTCCCTGCAGATTGTATATTTCGGCGATGCAATCATTTGCTATTGCTATGCTAATTTTTTCATCTGCCGGATTGGGGTAGATGTGTAAAGGTGCATTCGCTGACGTAGGGCCATGATCTATCAGGTTGGTTGCACTATGAAAGGTGAAACTTTTGAAATTCATAAGGTCGTATTCATTTCCCCTGAAAAGAAGATAGATCTTATGAACTCCTTCGAAATGGCTGACATTACAGGAAAACGATTCGTATGTATTCCAGTCGGCGGTAGGAGCGATTGCGCAAGTACCTGCCAGGGTTCCGGTCAATGAATCGAGATGCAACTCGATATTGCCACCTGAATTGCCGGAAGAACATTCCGTCTCGAAAGAGACCGGCCCTTCCCGGAAATCGAGATTGTAATATGCCAGGTAATCGTTATTTGAAATATAACCGAATATTGTTTCTCCGTGATGAAGATTTAGTCCATATCCCTCATCATAAAATCCGGCCTGAATGGTCTCATAGGGATCAATATAATTAATTGCCGTAAGGCTCAATGGCCAGGAACCAAAATCAGGTTGCCATCGCAATTCGCTGCTTTCCACCCGATCGATGAATAATGAAGCATCATTGACGAGATTTTTTACATTAATAAAATGAGCATAAGAAACATACTCTTCTTCAAAAACCCTGGTGGTAGCCAGGTTAAGATAGGTATTCCCTACCGATTCGGGTTCGGTAATGGTAACAGCATAACCCGAATCTTTCACGGTTCTTATCAGGCCCCTGAAATTTTCCGAAGCAGTCGAATAGCCATGCATGGCCAGAGAAGCATTGTTCCAGTCAACAACTGCATCCAGGGATCTCATATCCTCAACGATACTGAATTCATTCGTAGCGCTCGCATAGCTCAACAGCAATATGTGTGTTGCCGGTGCGTGCGCCCGGATGAGCTGGTATGCCCATTTTTCCATTTCAAGCGTGGCTTCATCGTAGGGCGCCGACCAGGCAAACGGTTCGTTCATGATCTCAAACAGCACATGGGTCTTGTCGGCATACCTGGGAGCATAGAAGTCCCAGAAATCGTATACAAAAGCTGAATCATACTGTCCGTTTAGGCTGCAACCGCCAATGGTCAGGATCACATACAATGAGTCCTCTTCTGCCAAATTGATCACACTGTCGACCAGGCTTACTTTATCGCCCGGTTGCTGTAATTCTGAACACTCGGCATATAAATGGATGCAGTTGAGTCCAAGATTCTTTATGGCAGATATCTCCGATGGGGATGCAATATTGTTGGTAAAGTCGGTTGAAATATACGCGCCCCTGAGCAATGTGCCCCTGTCGGTTACGATTGTTCCGTTCTGGACGCTCACCCTGTCTCTTCCGGTTTGACCGAAAGAGAATATGGGAATGAATAGCAATAAGAAAAAAGTCCTCATGATATTGAATGTTAGGAGACAGATATTAAAGAAACAAGTTACAGAAAAACACGTTATTTAGCGAATTTTTCACTTCGTTTTAAAACAGGTATTTTATTGCCTTTTTCAGTAACATCATGCTGTAAAACACTAGTGTTAAGTCTAGTTTAAAATGTCGGTTTATTTTATAATATGTTATTACACACCCCCTGGAATCCGCCTCTGTTGAGAAATTGCATTGATAATGGCAGGGAGTCGATATAATTCCTCTTTTTTTACTCACCCCACCTTGTATTTTGATAATGCCGGGTTTGTTCAATCCCTCTCTCGCGACCTTGCTCCGCCATAGCGGCTTCGCGAAGGCGAGGAAGAGGGGTGTGAAGCGGGGTGAGTAAAGATGTGCCTCTATACTTCTGCCACTATGACTCAATCCCGAATGATCCGGGACACCAGGAATCACTAAACTTTAGACAATCACTTAGAATATTCAAAATACCATTTTACGAAATTGTGTAAATACAGATAATAGATGATACGAATTCAAAATATTGATATTTTAACTATATTGCACCGGTGTAATTATTTTACACATAAGCGTGTTGACAAAACAAATCTGAGCTGTTCTTTTTTGTCGTATGTTGAGCCAGCGGTGGGATAGAAGGGATGTATACCTCTCTTTAGTAGTAACTATTTCCCCGGGCCTGAAGCGATAGATAGCATTGCCTGATTTGTAATAAACCCATTATTCGGAATATTGATTTTAATAACACAACTATCATGAAAGAAAAGCTGATACATTTTTTATCTAAATCCTGGTATAAAATTGCTTTTTTGATACTGGGTACCGGATCGTTAATATGGTTTCTTATCCGGGTGATCCCAAAGCCCAGCCGGGCTGCATATCCCTGTATGAGAGCCGCTGCGCCTCTTGCATCTTCATTTGTAGTGTACCTGTTGGGTATTACAAGCTTTACCTTGCTGTTTAAGAAAGCAAGGCAGCGGTTGTACCAATCAAGATATCTTATGGCCACAGTACTTGCTCTACTGGGGCTTGTTGCCGGTGCATGGACCATCTATCATACCAATACTACTGCTTCGGCTGTTGAAGACAATACTCCCCAGGGGCCTCAAACGGGAAATCAACCGGTTGGAGTAGGCAAGGGGATTTTCCCCGGCAGGGTGGTGTGGGTGCATAACCCGGATGCCACCAATGAGAACTGTGATAATTTAGCTAACTCGGGCGATTATTGGTATATGGATGCCAACACAGATCAGGGAGAAGTCGACGACATGTTGTCCTCCAGCATTCAGCAACTGACTGGAACGACCACCGACGCTGCTGCCTGGGATTCAATTTTTCACTATTACAACCGCACGCACAGCCACGGGAATGTGGGATATACAGCGGGTGAAAAAATTGCCATTAAAATTAACCTTAACGGAATTAACAATGGCAACAGGGGCGAAAATATTAATACATCGCCACATCTGTGCAACGCTGTTCTTGATGATCTGGTAAATGTTGTCGGAGTTGACGAAGCAGATATTACAATAGGCGATCCGAATTGTTCAATGAATACTGTGACATATAGTAAAATTCATGGCTCATTCCCTGATGTTATTTGTTGGGGTAATGGTGCAGGACTTACAACTCCTGTAGCAACCGACGATCCTGTATTGTTCGCAAGCGATGGAAGTTATGAGGACGTAATCCCGCAAGCCTTTGCCGATGCTGCTTACCTCATTAACATACCTGTATTCAAGAAACATCATCGCGCGGGAATATCCATTGGCAGCAAGAATCATTTCGGTTCCCTGGGTGCATTCACAGGCGGCGCATGGCATTTGCATCCCTCGTTGCCATGTTCCGAAACCGATGGCCATGTCGATAATTACGAATACGGAGCATACCGTTGTTTTGTTGATATTATGGGCCATGAGGACATTGGTGGCAAAACAATTCTCTACCTGGTCGATGGACTGTGGGGATCAACCAATTGGGGACATCATGCTGTAAGGTGGCACATGACTCCGTTCAACGACGACTGGCCCTCTTCGCTATTTGCTTCATTTGACCCTGTTGCCAGTGAGTCGGTATGCTATGATTTCCTGTACGAGGAATTCGACCCCGACCAGTCTGAAACATTACACCCCGAAGAAGGGGGAGACTGGGGTCCAACGTATGGCCCATATCCTCATTTTAAGGGAACCGACGATTTCCTGCACCAGGCGGCTTCTTCTGCCAACTGGCCATCGGGGATAGATTATGACCCCGAAAACGATGGTTCTGTGCTTGGCAGCCTGGGTGTTCATGAACACTGGAATAATGCGACAGCCAAGATGTATACGGGAAACCTGGGAACCGCCAACGGCATCCAGCTGATCAGTCCGTATACTCCTGTGGCAGTAAATCCGGCCCAGGCATTCCCCGAAGGCTTTGAGATGTATGTTAACTTCCCCAATCCGTTCAGTGAAAGTACCCTGATCAGGTTTGACCTGGGAGCGCCCTCGGATGTGGTGCTGAAGATATATGACACAAACGGAAGATTGGTTCATCAGATTAACATGGGTAAAGGCATTTCCGGTACCTGTGAATACACCTGGAACGGAAAGAATATCAGCGGAACAGAAGTTGCCGATGGTACCTATATCTGCAGTGTTGAAGTGCGCAATTCAAAAGGCAATTTTACCATGACCAACCGCATGTCGGTTACACGATAATTGAAGCTTTTTTTCATTCTATAGCTGGATTGGAAGAGAAACCGCAATGGTTTCTCTTTTTTTTCAAGCCCTGAGAAGATAGCCAGATCCCGTAGATCTTTGTAATCTTATGCAGAACAGACAGCCACACGAATATTGTCTATGATATCAGCGAATGCTGATAGCTGAATGACGTTGTGTTGTATCTTGTAGATAATGGTTCTGGGTTTATTCAAAACGGGATACATCAGTCTTTACTATAAAAATTGTATTTTTGACCAGACAATAAAGAATTATGGATGACCTAAATCAAGTATTGATTTATTTACAGACCAATAAGGATAGACTACAGAAAGAATATCATCTGACCAAGATTGGTGTATTCGGATCATTGGCAAGAAATGACCAGAATCGGGATAGTGATATTGATTTAATAGTTGAATTTGAGGAAAACACTCCAGACTTATATTCAATCAAACAAAATTTAAAGACAGAAATAAGAAATAAATTTAAACGTCCGGTAGATATCTGTCGTGAGAAGTACCTAAGTCCATTTTTTAAAACAAGAGTATTATTAGAAGCTCGATATGTATAAGCTTTCTCATAGAGATTCTGGTTGCCTGTTAAGCATACTTGACTCGATTGATAAAATCAATAGTTATACAAAGATTTTTAAATCGGCAGATGAATTTTACAAAAATACCATCTCATTTGATGCAACCATGATGAATTTTATTGTGATTGGTGAGATGGCTGAGTAATTGTCGGATGAATTTCGAAAATCTACAGCATCTGAGATAGACTGGTGTAAATGGCGTTTACCCTTAGGCAAGACCCAAGACCCTAAAAAGAATTTAACCCTGTGCCAAGAGCACAGGGTGTTCAATGTGCGCTATGCATGCCATTGTTCTATAGGGTGCAAGACCCGAACGAGCCAGC
>CAZWIU010000105.1:0-14532 GCA_964634105.1 uncultured Bacteroidales bacterium
ATAAATTGTTAATATACAATGCTTTATTCCAAATTTAAGGGTCAACTAATTAATAAGGATATGACAGATTTTAAACTTTATTTAAACAGGACCTTTATGCGAAGCTTGCAAAGCAAACAGCAGAGAACAACGATTGCAGAATAGGTTGTACTTTCTGCGATCTATGCGACAAGTTTAGCGGTCAATGCGTGAACCAAAAAAATGTATCTTCAAAAACATGTTTGTTACACTTATGAAGCCGCACTAACTGTTAACATGTTTCCAGGCTGTGTCAGCAATTCTGGCGGAATGCAACCAGTCTGATAAAAGAATCACATAAGACAAGCGAAGTAAACGTCAATTAAAGATTTTTATGGACAATCAGCTTATCACGCCCGATCCCAGCAACTCGTCCCCTGCATACCATACGGCAAATTGTCCCGGGGTAATGCCGCGCTGAGGTTCCTGGAAGACTATATACAATCCTTCTCCTTTGGCAATTAGTGTTGCTTCCTGTAATGGCTGGCGGTAACGCACCCTGACAAGATAATCCCGGCGTTCACCGATTTTCATTTTGAGATCGTTACGTATCCAGTGAATATCGTTTGCCGGAATAAATAATCCAACCCGGTTCAATACGGGGTGACTATGTCCCTGTCCTACATACAGGATATTATTCAATGTATCGGTAGCAAGAACAAACAAAGGCTCTGCTTTACCGCCGATATTAAGTCCTTTCCGTTGGCCAATGGTAAAGAAATGAGCTCCCTGATGCTTCCCTGCAACCTGACCCATTGAGGGATCAAGTGGAGGTGCTGTACATATGGTCTCCAGTTCTTTGCCATCAATGGTATTTCTGTTATAACAGGAGGGTGGTTGATTAAGCTTCACCTGCCGGTCAATTTCAATGATATCACCTTCTTTTTTTCCCAGTTTTTGCTGAAGGAATTCGGGCAGGTCGACTTTTCCCACGAAGCATATTCCCTGCGAATCTTTACGCTTTGCCGTGGCAAGCTCCTGTTCAGCGGCTATCTTCCGTATTTCTGACTTGTGCAGGTGACCTATCGGGAAAAGAGCATATTTTAACTGCTCCTGGTTAAGCTGGCAGAGGAAGTAACTTTGTTCTTTACCCGGATCGAGTCCAGCCAGCAGTCGATAGATCTCATTACCGTTCTGCTGAAGAATTTCCTTCCGGCAGTAATGGCCGGTGGCAATAAAGTCGGCACCCAATTCACGGGCTTTATTGAGAAAGAGGTCAAATTTTATTTCGCGGTTGCATAGTACATCGGGATTGGGTGTACGTCCACGCTGGTATTCCGAAAACATATATTCCACGACACGGTTCCTGTATTGATCGCTGAAATCGATGGTATGAAGAGGTATCTCCAGCTTGCGTGCTACGAGCTCGGCGAAAATCAAATCGTCATTCCAGGGACAGTCTCCTGCCAGTGTACCAGTTGTATCATGCCAGTTGATCATAAACATACCTTCTACCTCGTACCCCTGCTTTTTAAGCAGAAAGGCTGCGACGCTTGAATCAACACCTCCCGATATGCCAACGATTACTTTCTTCATGAATAGAATTCGAAATTGGTAAAATGCGAATGGTATACAGTAAATAGTAAGTAGAATCAGCCAGCGCCTGACACCTGGCACCTAGCACCTAGCACCTAGCACCCAGTACCCAGTACCCAGTAGCTAGCATCCAGTACCCAACTATCCCCTCCCAAACGATTTTCTTTTTAAAGCCACCATCTTGATCGCCGTAATTGCTGCTTCCACACCTTTATTACCATGCTTACCACCGGCTCTGTCTTTTGCTTGTTTGATACTTTCGGTAGTGAGCACGCCAAATACAAACGGAATATCGTATTTGACATTCAGGTGGGCAAGACCGGAGGTTACACCCTGGCAAATGTACTCGAAGTGCGGTGTTTCGCCACGAACGATACATCCCAGACAGATTACCGCATCGAATGTTCCTGCTTCGGCAACCATTCTTGCGCCGGAGATCAGTTCAAAGCTTCCGGGAACAAATTCGACTTTAATATGGTTGGGATTGGCGCCATATTGTACTAATGTGTCGCAGGCTCCTTTCTGAAGGGCAAGGGTTATTTCAGAATTCCATTCCGAAACGATAATTGCAAATCGCATCTCCTTCGCTGAAGGCACCGATTCAGGATTTATGCTGGAAAGATTTTTTAAAGCTGTGGCCATAGTTATCCGGTTAAAACAAAAAAGTATCAATTCTCCCGCCAGGATGATTGATACTTTTTATTATAAAGTTGAATACTGTCAGATCTTCATTTTTACTGCCTGAATATACTTATCAATATCCTTGGCCTCATCCGAGTTTGGGTAGAGCCTTTTTATCTTTTCATACGAAGTTAGAGCTTTCTTGTAGTTCTGCAGCGATTCATACGCAATACCTGCTTTTTTCAGGTATATGGCAGAAGTAAAATCGTTCTTATTCTTATTCCCTGCTTTTTCAAAGAAAGATACGGCTTCATCAATATCTCCAAGCTCCACATAAGCATCGCCGATGGCTCCAAGCGCAATGACAGATACCAGCTTATCATTCGAATCGTAACTTTTTAATTCTTCGATAGCCTCTTCATATTCTCCAAGGCGCAAATAGCATATACCAGCATAGTAATGTGCCAGGTTGGCTGTGTTTGTCATGCCGTATTCATCAATAACACTAAGGAATCCATAGGCATCGCCATCGCCGTCGAGGGCCAGCCGGAATGAATCTATTTCAAAATATTGTTCGGCCCTGTATAGTTGGGTCTGTGCCTCTTTCTCCTTGGGGGCTAGAATTACCTTCTTATATAAAAGATAACCTCCTACGACCAGGATAATGACCGCAATGATAATCGAAAGACTTTTCTTATTCTCTTCAATATATTGTTCAGTCCGCGATAACGCGTGTTCTACCGCTTCAAATCCCGGATCCTGCTTACTGGAATTGTTTGTGCTCATTGTTATTCTGTTAATCGGTATAATAGCATGCAAAAGTATATTATTTTATATGAATGGCAAAAAAATAATAAAGATGCCTTATTATAACTAGCTATTGTCATTAAGAATATATAGCTAAACTGATGAGTAGTTGCATTGTCCGCCATAGCTCATAGTGTGCAGGCGGGTGTAACTGGGGCTGTCTCAAAAGGTTTTTCAAACGTCATACAAGCGAAGCGCAGTAATCTTATTTTATTAATAATCAATAGATTGCCTGCCTGCCGGCAAGGCAGGCTTCAGCCGTGCCGAAGTCTCGGTACTTCTTCGCAATGACGAAAAGCGACCCTTTTGAGACAGCCCCAATTAAGCAGTTCTACATTTTATTGATGAGTCGATATGTTGATGAGGTGATGAATTGTGGAATCGTGTATCCCTAAGGATCGATAGTCTATCCCGAATCATCCAGCACCCAGCACCCAGCACCCAACACCCAACACTTAACCCACTGAAATGTAACTTGGGTAGGCAGCATACAACAGTCAACTTATTTTCTTCCTCTTTTATTCCTTTCCGATCATTATGCTTACCTTTATGAGCACATTGTTTTAATATATCCATGTACATCCGAAAACTATCGCTTGTAAACTTTAAAAACTATTCGGAGGCTTCAATCGACTTGCACTCCAAACTGAACTGTTTTGTAGGGGACAATGGCTCAGGGAAAACAAATCTGTTAGACGCAATCTATTATCTGTGCATGTGCAAAAGCTATTTCAATATTACCGATCTTTATTCAATCCGTACGGGCGAACCTTTTATGGTCCTGCAAGCCGAGTTTATTAAAGATAAGCAGACAGAGGAATTATATTGCGGACTTAAGCGTGATCAGAAGAAACAATTCAGGAGAAATAAGAAGGAATACCAGAAATTAAGCGATCACATCGGCAACTTCCCGGTGGTCATGGTATCTCCGCTCGATAACCAGTTGATCCAGGATGGGAGCGAGGAAAGGCGTAAATATATCAACAGTGTTATCTCGCAGTACGATAAGGTATATTTAAATAATACGTTACAATATAATAAGGTTTTATCTCAGCGTAACCGCTTGCTGAAAGAAAACAGAAGCCTGGATGAAACCGAAAACCTGCTTGATATTTTTGATGGCCAGCTTGTATCGTATGGCAATGAGATCTACCAGAAACGGATAGAGTTTATCAGGAAATTTATTCCTGTCTTCAACCGGTATTACCATACTATTTCAGAAGGCAATGAAACAGTCGAACTCATTTACCAATCACAGCTTAACGAGGGTGACTTTGCTCAACAGCTTAAGGACAACAGGTATAAGGACCATCGTGTTCAATTTACCACTATTGGCATACATAAAGATGACCTGATTCTTAACCTTGATGGAACGCCGATTAAACGTATCGGGTCCCAGGGACAGCAGAAAACCTATTTGGTGTCGTTAAAGTTTGCTCAGTTTGAATTCCTTCGCGAAATTAAAGAAACAGCTCCGCTACTGCTGCTCGATGATGTATTTGATAAACTCGACGAGAGCAGGGTACGGCAGATATTAAAGCTGGTCAGCCATGATTCTTTCGGACAGATATTTATCACTCATACCAGCATGGACAGAATGAAAAACATCCTGGGTGAGCTTGACCTGGGACATACCCTGTTTGATGTCCGGAAAGGGGAAGTGAATGTTATCGAGAATTCAGGGGAAGAGACTAAGTAAATGCGTCGGAAAAATACCCAGACTATCGGTGAGGTGTTGCACGAGTATATCGATGCAATGAGCATAGGGCGAAAGCTGAAAGAATCGCGTATCGAGACGATCTGGAAGGATCTATTGGGACAACATGCAGCCTCGCTCACAGCAAAAGTATATATCAGAAAGGGCGTCCTCTATGCCCACCTTAATTCATCTGTCCTTCGAAATGAAGTATTGATGATACGCGAAAAATTAATTCAGAGGATCAATGAAAGCGCCGGAGAGGTTATTGTGGAGAAGATTGTGCTGAAATAAGAAGAAAGTAGTATCCGGCAACTGCCTTTTAGCTGTTAGCAGTTAGTCTTTGCCCAGGTTAATTTCTCTGTGTAACTCTTCTTAAAACCTCCATGTGATTTCGTGGTTTATTTTTTAACCAGGGAATAATGGCTAAATCACTTCACGAAACTTGACGTATAAGTTAGGTATTATATGCTTCCTTGCTCCATGAAAGCAACGGGAATAAATGCATTCCGGTAACCCCGGCATGTCTTAATTCATGAAGGAAGTTCCAGCACCTGGTAACTTAACCCGCCGTAGTCCCGGTTTTTATGGACGCAGGTGAACTGCCGCTAACCGCCAACAACCAGGTTTCCCGATAAGGCTCCGGGGTCTCTTTCAACTAAGTCCCGCATTTTATCTGCAGGCATCTGCTACTTTCCTTCGAACTTGGAAAACCGCTCGCTTAGTGAGAAGAAGAAATTGCATTCGTATTCAGCATTTTCATCGCTGTCGGAACCATGGACTGCATTACGCTCTATCGATTCGGCAAATAATTTCCGGATAGTTCCTTCTTCAGCTTTTGCAGGATCGGTATTACCGATGAGTTTTCGATATTCAGCAACAGCATTTTCTTTCTCAAGAATGGCCGTAACTACAGGTCCCGAACTCATGAAATTTACCAGGCTCTCATAGAAAGGTTTACTTTCATGAACAGCGTAGAACCTTTCAGCCTGAACCCTTGTCAGTCGGAAGAGTTTGAGTGCTGCAATATGAAAACCGTTTGCATTGATCTTGGCCAGTATCGGGCCTATATATTCATTGCTAACTGCTCCGGGTTTGATAATAGTTAATGTTTTGGTTCCTGCCATATGATTTTCCTATTAATATAACAATCTGCTTTTTACTTAATTCCTGCTTCTTCCCAACTCTTATTCACGCCCTTACACTCTCAAACTCTCATTCTCATTCTCATTCTCTCTCTCATTCTTTCACGCTCTCACTCTCATTCTCATTCTCATTCTCTCTCTCATTCTTTCACGCTCTCACTCTCATTCTCGCACTCTCACCCATACAGAGTCGCCTAAATTATAAAAAATTCATTTCAACATTTTTTTTCTTATCAAGAAATGAGTCAAAAAGAACAGATTGGTGATAAATGTAAGGCCTTCTTTTTTACAGGCTATGATGCATTTCTTATCTTTGATTCTTTGCTTATTGTGTATTGTAGATACTACGTATGAATTATGATTTGATGCATGTCAGGAACCTGCTGGACGATATTCCCCAAAAGGTACTGATACTGATTCACCGCAATCCCGACGGTGATGCCATTGGAGCGTCGCTTGCATTGTACAGGATCGTGAAAAGGATGGGTCATACGGCCGCTGTTATTGTACCCAATGCTATTCCCGGGTTTTTACTTTGGATGCCGGATGCCAATGAAATTATCAACTATACCCGGCATGGGAATAAGGCCGACAAACTGATCGATGAGGCTACAGTTATCTTCTGCCTCGATTTTAACGATATTAGCCGTATCCGCGAATTCGAGGCTCATTATTCTCAGAGCAAGGCGTTAAAAGTGTTGATCGATCATCATCCCGATCCGGCGGCATTTGCCGACATTAACATCTCCGATACCTCTGTCAGCTCAACCTGTGAATTGCTTTACATCGTTCTGCAGAAACTCGGACTGGAGAAACATACCGATCGCGAAACAGCTGCTTGTATATTTGCCGGTATAATGACCGATACAGGATGTTTCAGCTTTAACTCATCACGGCCGGAGACGTTTAAAATAGTTGCGGATCTTTTATCCTATGGATTTGATAAGGATGCTGTGTTTGATAAGGTGTATAATAACTTCTCGTATAATCGCATGAAACTTATGGGCTATTGTCTCGATAAAAAAATGAAGGTTTTGCCCGAGTACAGGACGGCCTATATGAGTCTTTCTCAGGAAGAAATGCGACAGTATAACTTTCGTGTGGGCGATTCGGAAGGTTTTGTAAATCTTCCCTTATCGATAGAAGGTATCCGGTTTGCAGCATTATTTATTGAGAATAAAGAAATGGTGAGGGTTTCATTCAGGTCAAAAGGAAATTTTAAAGTAAACGACCTGGCAGCTGCTCATTTCAGCGGTGGCGGTCATATGAATGCTGCAGGTGGAGAATCATACGACACATTACAAAATACTATAGATAATTTCGTAAACTTGCTGCCGAAATATAAAAATGGTTTACTTGCCGAATAAATATATAATTCTTCATGCACTGATTGTGGTGTTAATACCTGCAGGATGCAGACAGAAGGAACCGACAATCTCGGATGAAGCGTCGCGGATAACCAAAAAGAAAATGATAGAAGTTAACCGCACGCTTGTCAGAAAGGATCAACAGCGCATAAAAGGGTATCTTGAACGGAATAACATTGTCATGAAGGAAACCGAAACAGGACTTTGGTACAAGATTGATGTTGAAGGGAAAGGCATGCCTGTTACGCCTGGTAAAGTCGTGAGAATTGCATATAGTATTCGCCTCCTGGATGGTACCGAGTGCTATACTTCGGAGAAAAATGGTATCAAAGAATTTCTGGTTGGCATGGGGGGTGTTGAATCAGGCCTCGAAGAAGGTATACTCTTGTTGCATGAGGGAAGCAAAGCTTCTTTTATTATGCCTCCTCACCTGGCGCATGGATTAACCGGCGATGGCAATTGTATACCGGCAAGGGCAATAATATTATACCATATAGAAGTTTTATCTGTAAATTAAGGACTACCCTATGAAGAAACTTTTCATCATTCTCCTTGGCCTGTTCTTTTTCTCTTGCTCGAATAACAGTCCCTATCCCGGATTTTCCAAAGGACCAAAAGGGATTTACTTTCAGCTTCATAAAATCGGAGAATCATCGAAAAAAGCATCATTTAACGATTATATTACTGCAGACATTACCTATAAGACACTGAACGACTCGGTTTTCTTTAAGGGAAGACGCAAATTACAACTGCAGCAGACAGGGGATGAGGGTTCTATTGAAGACTGCTTCCTGATGTTGTCGGAGGGGGAAAGTGCAACATTTATTCTCTCTGCCGATGTTTTTTTCAGCCAGACTCTTCAAACCAGCCTTCCTGAATTTTTACCTCCCGGCAGCAATATGAAAATTGATCTTGATATTGTTGAAATTCAAACACAACAGGAATATGAAAAGGAAAAGGTAGCCTTTTTAAACTGGATTGAAGATTTCGGCGACTATGAAAAAGTGATCTTGCAGCAATTTCTAAAAGAGGAGAAGTTGCCCGTTCATCCGACGTCTTCCGGAATGTACTACCTGAAACTTCGCGAAGGAAACGGGAAAAAAGTTGAAAAGGGCGATACGGTTACAATTAATTACGAAGGACGATTTCTGAATGGAAAATTCTTTGATTCCACCATCAAACGAAAACAGCCATTTCAGTTTGTGTATGGTACCGAATGGCAGGTAATCAAAGGATTGGAAGAAGGAATCGGGATGATGACCGAGAATGAGAAATCGTTGTTCATTCTTCCTTCGGGACTTGCCTTCGGGACGGAGGGGTCATCAACGGGTATTGTACCGCCTTTTACATCGTTGCTATTTGAAGTTGAAATTATTTCGATTAATTGATAATTTGAAGCAACCATTTACGTTCAATTTGCATCATCACTTGAATAACTATAATATAATGACAATGAATCACAGAATCAGAATGAAACGGTTACTAGTCTGGACAATAGTATTAGGCCTGTACATTGTTTTACCAACCTCCTGCCTAAAGGATGATACCGAAGAGTACCAGGCGGAACATGATCGATCTATGGAAAACTTGAAGGTGAAGTATGGAATAACGGAAGCAGATCTTATTCAAGATGGAATTTACCTGCATTTTACCTATATGCCCGACACAATAAGCGTTGCACCCGTATACGCCAAGGATCAATACTATGTTGTGATTGATCTGGCTGGTTTTGATTCTGAAAATGAAGAACCGTTTGCCGTCACAGATTCAGCTACTGCAGCCCAGTATGATATATACCGTGCCGATCTGGTTTACGGTCCTATCCGTACTAACATAAATAATAGCTTCATCGGGTTTTATAAGGCTATACAAAAAATGCCGGAAGGATCAAGCGCCATTATTCTTTTTCCTCATGACCAGGCTTTTGGTGGTTATATTCCTGTAGTTTACAGAGTGAAACTTTATCGGGTAATACAAAGTTATGATGAATATCTCGATAATGAATTTACTGAATATATGAATCACCTGGGAATAAACAGTGTAAATAACATGGGAAATATTCAGGCCGATAGTGCCTATTACAAAATAGTCACCGAGGGAGACTCAGTTCCGGAAATTGAAACGTCTGATAGTGTAAAAATTGAGTTGCACGCCTATTATGTTGAAACCGACACAGCTTATGTAAAGGGATTCCCCGGCCGATGTTTCTTCCCCATTAACGATAGCGGCGATACCATTGCATTTGAAGTAGGAACAACAGCCTTCCCGATTACTGAAATTATTAACTCGGTGGTCACTGTTATGAAACTGGGAGAAACCAGGGAGATCATCACTCCTGCAACTTATGCTTACGGCGAAACAGGATTTGTTCATCCCTACGTGGGCCTGTATATAGTTCCTCCATATCTCTCGGTACATTATACAATAACGCTTATTGACTATACAAAATACGGTACAAAATAACATTACATGTTAAGTAAAGCAGAACCCGGCGAAAACCCGGGTTTTATTTTTTATGGATGATAAACAATGCTGGTCGTTTATTCAGGTCAACAGGCTTGGTTCTCCATACAGAAACCGGATGAGTTTTAATAAAGGCCTTGTTTGTCGTAAGATCGGCAGCTATACAAATCAATGTACTCTCTGAGCAGGTATCCAGCAATACCTTAAATAGCTGGTTATTGCGATACGGCGTTTCTATAAACAGTTGTGATTGGTTTTCAGACTGGGAGCGCTGTTCCAGTATCCTAATTTTACGGATCCTTTCCTGCGGTTGTATCGGAAGATATCCGTTAAAAGCAAAATTCTGTCCGTTTAACCCTGAGGCCATCATGGCAAGCAATATGGATGAAGGGCCAACCAGCGGTATTACCTCCATATTACGTTGATGTGCCAACATAACTATTTCGTTTCCCGGATCTGCCACTGCGGGAACTCCTGCCTCCGATAACAATCCTATATCTTCTCCTCCTGCTGCAATTAGGAAACCGGGAATTTCTTCAGGCCTTGTATGCTCATTCAGAATAAAAAAGTGCAGGTCGTCAATAGGCCTGTTAATTCCCATTTTTATAAGCATTCTCCTGGCAGACCGCTCATTCTCTACAATATAAAATCGAATGCTGTGTATGATATCGCGAATTGCTCCAGGAATAACAGTATCAACGGGAGTGTCGCCAATGACAGAAGGTATCAAAAATAACCGTCCTTGCATGAAATAATCACTTTCGGATCAAAGATAGAGTATTTGGAGAAATTGTACAGCAGGTAATACAACCGCGCAATGTAATTGTGTATTGTTCATCGGTCGGTAATTGAATATATTTGTTATGATGAACCCATCTATGAAGATAACATTACTCGGTACCGGCACTTCCCAGGGAGTTCCGGTTATTGCCTGCGACTGTAAGGTATGCCGTTCCATTGACAGGCGCGACAAACGGTTAAGGACTTCAGTAATGATCGAAACGGAAGGAAAAGTATTCGTTATAGATACAGGCCCCGATTTCAGGCAACAGATGCTTACTCACGATGTGAAAACGATCTCCGCAATACTTTATACACACGAACATAAGGATCATGTTGCCGGCCTGGATGATGTCAGGGCATTTAATTTTAAACTGAACAAAACGATAGATATCTATGCCGAGAAACGCGTGCACAAGTCTCTCAGGCGGGAATATGCCTATATTTTTGCAAGCGATAAATATCCAGGAATACCCGATGTAAAAATGCATTCAGTAAAAAATGAACCATTTGATATTGAAGGTGTTAAAATTATTCCGATCAGGGCATATCATTATAAGTTGCCCGTGTTTGGATATCGTGTTAACAACTTCGCCTATTTCACCGACGTGAAAACAGTTCCTGAACGTGAGAAATTAAAACTTAAAAATCTCGATGTACTCATATTGACAGCATTGAGAAAGGAAGAGCATATTTCACATATGAACCTTAAAGAATCGCTTGCACTAATAAATGAGGTAAAACCAGCATCTGCTTTTTTAATCCATCTGAGTCACTCTTTTGGTCTCCATGCTGAAGAAGAGGCAACCCTGCCGGCAGGGGTAAAGATAGCCTATGACGGACTGATCCTTACCCTCTGAAAATGCAGATTGTGTTATTTAGTAACTGTTATATTATAGTAATTCCTGGTATCCCGAATCGTTCGGAATTGAGTCTTGGAAACAAAAAACATAATTAGTCATTGCCCGTTTTCAGATAACTCTTCAGGGCATCAACATATTCTTCGAATTTCTTAATTCCCTTCTTTGTTATCCGACACATTGTTTGCGGGTAGTTGCCCTTAAAACTTTTTGTTACCTCAATATAACCAGCTTCTTTTAATTTGTTAACCTGTATACTCAGGTTACCTGCAGTAGCGTTTGTCTGGTCACGGATATATGTGAATTCGGCCTCATCAACACTTATCAGCAACGACATAATGGCTAATCGAAGCTGGGAATGAAGTAAAGGATCAAGCTCTTTAAACATAGCTCTAATCTTTTGATGATTTCAGCATATATCCCGGAACCAAATATCCTGAAATCAATGCAAAAGCACTGATCAGTAATTGATATTCATTCAGAAAAAAGGCTGCGGCAAAGGCACAGAGAAACATGATTATGCCTCCATAAACCAAAGGATTGTATTTAATCTGAATACCTGTTACAACAGTGGCAAGACCCGAAATTGTCAATATAAAAGGAACCGGATAGATATCCAATAACATACTGATAATTCCTGTCATGATCATCGCAGCTCCACTGATTTGCCATAGTACCGACATGTACTTCTCTATGTGGCTGGTGACTTTTTTTTCGCGTTTTATTCGATAGATATGAATATATTGTATGATGACCCCGGCCAGAATAAATACCGCCCAGGTTAAAAGGCTAAACAGTATTATGGATTTATAAGCCTCGAGGCTGAACAATATTTTTAATATGATGAAATGAGTGATACTGGCAAGACTGATCATCCACCCCCACAGGAGAAAATAATAGTTGTTTTGCCTGTATGAACTCTTCAGACTGGCAATTGTTTTCGTAATCAATTCCAGGCTTTCTTCCGGCGTTAATTTCTTTTTTTCGTTTTCCATGGTCTAAGTTTTTTTATGATTATGTTGTAAAAATAAATTAGTTTATATTATAAACCAAATTTTTTATTACTTTTTCAACATACTATCATTATTATTCTGATTTTGCTTTCAGCTGTTCAGCCTTTTTGAAAAGACTCATGGCTTCGTTATGCCGGCCAAGCCGCTGGAAAGTAATGCCCAGGTTAATGTAGTTATCGGCATTAAGGGGATTTATTTTTATCGCTTTTTCAAAGAAAGGTATTGATTTTTCATATTCACCTTGCATTGCCCAGGCAACACCAAGATCACGGTTTGCAATCATGTTTTCAGGCTGGAGTTCAACAGCCCGGGTTAAGTAGTAGGTTGCACTGTCCAGAATAGCTAACGTTTTTCCATAAGTACTGCCCATATTGTAATTTGCATTGAAATCATCGGGGCGATACTTCAGAATAATATTATATCCGCGGATGCGTTGACGGGGATCGTTTATCACAGATAACATCTTCTCCAGGTTCTGAAAAGCAAGTTCATAACCCGGAGCCTTTTTATATATAGCTGAATATAGGGCAAATACTTCCGGCATGTTTCTGTTAAGTTCGAAATGAACATTTCCTGCTAATAAAAGCGCATCAATATAACCGGGGTATATCGTAATTGCCCTTTCAAGATAGCCGGATGATTCTTTGAGCATCTCCAGTTTCTTAGTCTCGGAAGGTTGCTTCAGTGCAGTTTCATACAGCACTCCTCCGGCTGTACAGTTGGCTTTTGCGCTTCCTGAAGAGATGTGCACATCGTGGGTGAACAGGGTGAAATTATCTTTCCATATTGTATTCCGTTTGATTGTCAGGACTGAATAGGTCAGCACTACTAAGGCAAGGACCGAAATAACTCCATACCGTACTGCAGGCGATTTTTTTTTCTCTAACAGGACAACAGTAATGAGGTATGCTTCTGCCATTGTGATACCAATTGATGCAAGAAAAACAAACCGTTCATTCATAAATGAACCTGTATCGAAGAAAAGATTTGATACCGGCATTAATAGTAAGAAATAGCAGAAAATGGCAAAGCCGATTATCCTGTTTTTACGGAAATAGTAAAAACCAGCAAACAATATAGCCAGGTGGATGAACAAGGAAAGGATCACCATTGGTGATGACCAGTCCTGGAGTTCTATATGGTAGGGATAATAATCGTGTGTCAGGGGATAGGGTATAAGCAATAATTTAAGATACACCAGGAAAGTGAACAGAATGGTTGGTATTCTCTCCCCATTTTGCGCTTCCAGAAACGGATTGTTCATCAGCTCCTGCGATTTTTCAATGGATAAACCTCCCAGTACTTTCATTCGTATAGCAAGATAGACCATTGTAGCAACACACAGAAAGATCAATACCAAATACAATGGCTTCTTTTCAATTGAATCCTTTTTCATTATGAAATACAGGACAGCCAGAGGTATTAATGCAATAGTATTTTCTTTCGAGAGTAAGGCCAGAAATAATAACATTCCTGCAGCCATCGGATGTAATAGTGATTTAGTATACTGGCTCTTTATTACGAAATAAAAAGACAGGAGAAAGAACAAACCGGCCAGTAATTCATCGCGGCCTTTAATATTTGCAACTACTTCGGTATGTATTGGATGAACGGCAAAGATCAATGCGCTGATAAAAGCAATCGGGATATGATCTGCCTTCGAATTAATATTTTTAATCAGAAGGCTTAATACGTCAAAAAGTATAATACAAAAAACAGCATATAGGAGCGCATTTATAAGATGCGATATTCCAGGTTTTTCGCCATAAATGGTATGCTCTACAGCAAATGTAGCCAGCGACAGAGGTCTGTATCGTCCTCCCTGGACAAGATCTTTTTTCTGTTTGAAAAAACCGGTGAAAGTTTCCGTTCTGAAAATATCCTTTATTCCCTTCAATCCCTGTTTGACATAACTGTTTTGAGTAAGTACAATAGAATCGTCCAGTGCATATTCATTACGTAGCGTGTTGAGATATAGCAATACAGGAACCAGCAACAGGATAAGCCGGAGATATCGTGTTTGTGAAAGAAAAGTAATCATAATAGCTCTATTAGTATTTATCCGAAAATACAAAAAGAGCGACAGATAACCATCTTTTCATATAGTACCAACGATATAGTTTGTACTTTCAAGAAAGTTCGAAATAAGCGGATTTATAATTATAAGCATTTAATTTAACGTGAGTTCGAAATAACATTATCTTGTTAAAGCCTTATTATCAATTA
>CAZWIU010000106.1:0-13864 GCA_964634105.1 uncultured Bacteroidales bacterium
GGCTGGCTCGTTCGGGTCTTGCACCCTATAGAACAATGGCATGCATAGCGCACACTAAAAAGCCGGAATTATTTCCGGCCTATTAGTGGTCCCACCTGGGCTCGAACCAGGGACCCCCTGATTATGAGTCAGGTGCTCTAACCAGCTGAGCTATGGGACCAAAAAATAATTATTTCAAAAATCACCTTTAATTAATTTCTCAGGTGCTCCCTGCCTGCCGGCAAGCAACCAGTTGAACAATGGGACTCATTTTTTTAATGTATAATGATTAAAATACTATGAAAAATGTTTTTTTTCATTCTACATCATACATTTTAAAAATGGCTTGCAATATTAGTTATTTGTTAAGAATTATCCAATTTTTATTTCACTCCAAATAAAGTATTGTTACATTAACAGATAACTATAACCTCCCGATCGCCGTCAGTAGAATTTCTTTCATCTTGTCGCGGTTCTCATCAACAATCTGTTGTTTTTCGGCACGGGTGGCAGGTTCTATATCGGTACGCCAGGTATCGTAATAGGTGCACAGGGCCAGTACACCATACTGAATCATAAGTTCGTGAGCAAGGATTGCCTCCGGGGCAGTAGTAGTATTTACTACATCGGCTCCCCATTTCCTGAACAGGTTCGATTCGGCTCTTGTTGATTGCCTGGGGCCATCAACTGCCAACACACTACCTTTGGTATGTATTGTAAAACCTTTAATCACTGCTGCTTCAATAAAGCAATCGCGGATTTCATCTGAAAAAGGCTTATTAAACGCCGAATGGTTAAGTTTTTCGAGAGGGAGCTTATCGGTATAGGTTAGTTCGCGGTGTTTGGTAAGATCAATAAACTGATCAAAGACAACAAATTCTCCGGTCATAATTTCTTCCTGCAGACTACCGCATTTCGAAGTAGCAAAAACATGAGAGCATTTCATTTCGTTTAAGACAAACATATTTGCTTTATAGTTTATCATAAACGCCGGAATTTCATCGTGACTTCCGTGCCGCTGCATCAGCACTACCTCTTTCTTGTTGATCTTTCCGGTAATTACCTTTCCACTGGGTTTTCCATATGGAGTGTCCAGAAAATGGTCTTTGCTATTGCTGATTACATCAGTAATATCAAGTCCTTGGCCGATAATAATGCCGATTTTACTCATGTGCGTTTCTTTTTCAGGTATTCCAGTGCTTTTACAATCTTTTTTTTCAACTTGTGTGTTCCGCTATCCTGTGATATCTTTAACTGAAAGTTCTTACGCTAAAATAATGAAAATATTAAAGCCTGAAGATATTGATTTTAACAGACTTTCAACTATTATTTTCGATTGGGGAGGAGTCATTACCAATATCGAATTCCAGGCTACAGTGCGTGCATTTCAGCAACTTGGGCATCAGGATTTTATGAAGTACCTAAATCACGATTACCAGGATAACATCTTTCTTAAACTTGAAACAGGCTTTGCTGATATTTCCGAGTTTCATACTCTAATGATCCGTGAGATAGGTAATCATGTTTCTGTAGGCGACATAAACAATGCGTTCTGTGCCATGCTGCTGGACACTCCTGTGCAACGAATTACGCTGCTTAAGAATCTTCGGTTGCATTTTAAGATCTTTCTGCTCAGCAATACCAATGCAATTCATACTCAATTCTTTCTTAGCAATTATAAAAACAATACAGGTGCCGATTTCACAGCATTATTTGATAACGTATATTATTCGTTTAATCTTGGCCTCCGAAAGCCCGACCGGGCAATATTTGAATATGTTCTTTCCGATATTGATGCAAAGCCGGAACAAATCCTGTTCCTTGATGATTCAATGCCGAACATCCTGACTGCTGAATCAATGAATCTACAGGTATTTCAAATTACTCCTGAGTACCCGGTAGAGAAAATATTTAGTCAATGGATGTATTAAGTCTTGATTTATTGAAAGTCAAAACAAAATAGAATGACCTGAAAAATCGTTTAAGAAATATCAAAATTCCTTACCTTGCACATCCGATTTAATAATTTCTACTATGAAAATTAAACTACTGCTAACTACACTGATTATGGCATCTGTTATGCAGATCCATGCCCAAACTAATAAACAACCGGTCCTGATCACACTTAAGAATGGCGAAACGCTTGATGCTGTTCATTTTGGACAACTTAAATGTGGAAAGGAGATCTATAGCGATAATTATATTATTATCCGCGGAAAATTCATGAATGCGGTAACTGAAATTAAGGACTATAAGGAGATTGAAAAAATTGTCCTTGAAGGGTATAAAAAAGAACCTGTTAACTCTGTCGGGAATGAACTGGGAACCTTAAGAATTACAAAGAAAGACGGGGTTCAGGTTACGCTGACAGAAGCTGAGATTGCCATGTCTTGCTATGCTCCGGGCGACAGGTACAACGAAATTGTTGTTCAGGTGTTTAATCCTTTAACAAATCAGCCCTCAGAACAACCTGTTGAAGTGCGTAAAATTCAATCTATCGTTTTTAAATAGATAAAATACTCCTGAATCTGAAACGGAGGCTAAGGTTCCACCCAGTCTCCGTTTTCTTTTATCAGCTCAATAAGTTCATCCACAGCATCTTTTTCAGGAACATTTCGCTTGATCACAGTTTTTTCCTTGTACAATGTAACTTTGCCCTTTCCTGTTCCAACGTAGCCATAATCGGCGTCGGCCATTTCCCCGGGACCGTTAACAATACAGCCCATGATGCCTATTTTTAATCCTTTCAGGTGGGCCGTTTTTTCACGGATCTTTTTTGTTGTGGTCTGCAGGTCGAAAAGAGTACGTCCGCATGACGGACAAGAAATATATTCAGTCCTTGAAATCCTGACCCGGCTGAATTGTAAAATACTTAAGCCTGTACTTATTATCGTCTGGATTGAAATATTCCCCTTGTTCTCAAGCCAGATGCCTTCTCCCAAACCATCAATCAATAGTCCTCCCAGATCGCAGGCCGCTCTGATCTGAAAATCTTCAGTATCCTTTTCACAGTAACTTCTTTTCAGGATAACCGGTGAATGGCAATTGTTATTGATTAATCTGAATATAGCTGCCCGCTGGTCAGCGAATCCGTTTATATGATCAGTTTCCAACATGATCACCAGCGATGTTGATTCTTTTATACGGGATATTTTTTCTTCATCGAGTTGCGAAGCAGAAACCTGTAAGCATATCAGAGCCGAAGACTGCGGAGAAGAATCAATAAATTCCTGCCAGTTCATAAGGGGAATGAAAAATTTACTCTCAGGATTACCAGCACAGGAATGTGTGATAATATACTTCCCCTCCGGCACAGGTAAATCATCCGGCCAGGTTGGCAGGTAAAGTACATCCGCAGATATCGTATCAAATTTCCAACCGTTTTCGTTGGAATAACTCCATCCTGCAGCCGCTATTGAATTTTCATTAATCTCTCCTTCTATCGCAGAAATTATAACAGGAGGAAAGTTTCCTCCAATGCAACCGGCTGAATACGTTTGTCTTTTTTGAAACAGGAAGGGATTCAGCGGATAGTTGCCAAAACCTGGTATTTTAACGTGATTGTTGAGCTGTAAAAAACGTGAAATGATTTTTTTCGCTACCGGTATCTCGGCTACGGGATCTTCCGTCAGAGAAACCCTGATGGTATCCCCAATTCCATCGACCAGTAAAGCGCCAATTCCAATGGCGGAACGAATACGACCGTCCTCTCCTTCTCCTGCTTCTGTTACTCCTAAATGCAACGGGTAATGCATATGTTCTTCCAACATCTTCCGAACAACGAGCCGTGTTGCATATACCATAGTACGCGTATTGCTGGCTTTCATTGAAATTACCACATCGTTAAAGTCTTCTTCATGGCATATTCTCAGAAATTCCATGGCCGATTCAGCCATTCCTTCAGGAGTATCGCCATAACGGCTCATGATCCTGTCGGAAAGAGAACCATGATTGACGCCAATCCTCAGGGCTGTTCTATGCTTTTTGCATTCTTCCAGAAGCCTGACGAATTTCTTTTTCAATTCGTTAAGCTCTTCTCTGTATTGTTTCTCTGAATAATCAACGATCCGGAATTCTTTCTTACCACTGTAGTTCCCTGGATTTATCCTCACCTTTTGCACTTTACCCGCTGCAATAATGGCAATTTCCGGATTAAAATGCACATCGGCAATAAGAGGTACCGGGCAATGCTTTTCTTTTAAAATCTGAGTAATTGTCCCCAGGTTTTCTGCATCCTTCAGCGAAGGCACTGTAAGTCTGACATAATCGGCCCCTGCTTCATACATCCTTATGATTTGATCCGCAGTTGCAACAATATCATGTGTCGGAGTATTTGTCATCGATTGAATACGAACAGGATTTTTCCCTCCCATGGGTATACCTCCGATATTTACCTCCGATGTAAATCGTCGTTGATAGTTAAGAAAGTCCGGGCAGTACTGAGTATTCATTAAAGCAAAACAAATCGGTCCTGTCATTTGGTTGACAGGACCGACAAAGTTAGTAACTTGATCCCAACATTTCCTACACTTAATTCCTTTCTTGTTAAACTAACTTATATTTATGAAACCCGAAACGTACTTAAATATACGTTGCATCAATGAAGATTGCTTTTTTAATTAAATGAAACAAATCACCTGGAACAAATGATTCTTCTCATCGGGTTATATAACCAGGATAGATATTATAACACCAGATGATTCGGAATACATTAAAAAATAAAAATTGTAATTAATAGGAGTATTCGATCGAAAGTGCTTTTTCAAGTGAATCGCGGTTAATTTCGTCTTTTATAATATAACTGCGTGCACCGGCTTCTATCATCTGAACGATGTACTTCATCTCGGAATGAAAGGAAACAGCTACTATGACAAGATTACGATACAAGGTTGTAGCCTGGCGTGTAGCATCAATACCATTCATGCCGGGCATATTAATATCCATAAAAACCATATCGTAAATTCTTCGGTTGAGTTCCTGAAGACATTCATCGCCATCTTTGACCGTGACTATATCTTCAATACGGTCTTGAAATGAATCCAGTAACATAAACTTGAGAGCTTTCGCAAAATGAGGATTATCGTCAGCTATTAAAACCTTTTGTTTTCTCATTGATCAGCAATTGATTTTTGAATAATCCCACCACATTCTAACGAGCTTTCACATTTTTTCAAAAATACTAAACGTCAATTTTAAATAGAAGCGAAAAAATACTCAAAAAATGGTAACTCATACGCAAATCAAAATGCGTATTTACCGACATGTTTTAATGGTTAATCAGACTACAAGTCTTTGTATTTAATTAACTTTCATACTTCATTGAAATACATATTGAGACTATAAAGAATATATTTTGTACACCCTTCTTTTGAGAGTTCAACCATTGATTATTTTTTCAGGAAACGAAGCAGATGGAAATTATCTGAATAACGTATCACTATTGTCCGGGAAAACTTTTTATTTACTGCATGAATTGTACAATGCAATTTTCTTGATTTTGTTAACCACTGAGTACCGAATTCTCGGCACACAGAAAAAAAAGGAGGACACAGAGTATAAAGTCATAGCTCTCTGTGTCCCTCCGTTTTCAACTCCTTTCCCTCTGTGGTAAAATCTAATCGACTTAAAGACCAAAAGTCATCCCTGAAACTGAAGGGTCGGATATCGTTTTTAGAATTTGTAAGCCTCGATTTATCAACTATCCGATAAAAGGTTATACAGCAACAGATAAAAGATTTATTGACTTCTTTAACCGGACATAAGTGAATAACTTATTATATAACCGCGATAAAAAAGAAGCAGGGCAACATATGAGATGTTACCCTGCCGTCTACCTAAATCCAACCAAACCCTACATCAAATATTAACCATGAAACAACCTATATGACCACTTATTTTTTTTCGATTTATTTTCTATACAAATATACGATCGTGTATAACCCAAAGATATTCGCAAAAGCACTCATTTTACAGAGAAAAATCACTCAATTTTATATAAGTAAAAACCGACATATCATGTTTTAATCGCTTTATTTCTTTACAATTTACGGGATTATATGGTATTTTTCAGCATAGGCAGACGGATCATCCCTATGAGTAATTGTAATAAATAATTCAACCCAGGGGTAGATGCTCATGGACATACAGAAATCAAGCATGATTTTAATTGTTCGACACAATGATGCAGCATATTTGTACTACGAAAACACGTACCGTAGGTTAATTAAAATAACCAATAAACTTTTAAAATGTTTTAGTTTTACAATACGAAACCCGATCCCGCTATGGTTTATAACAGCCATTATCCAGAAATTTTACCCGGGAAGATAATAAATCAGGTATTGTCTGTTTTAAATAACATCTATCTGTTTATACCTATATTATTATGCATTCTCAAAGCAGATCTGTTTTCACAGGCCAATAATGATTTAAAAGCTCTCTCAATAGATGATGCCGTAAGTATCGCCCTTGAAAACAACCTTATGTTGAAAAATGCTGCTATCAGAGCCGGGAAAGAAAACGATAGAATCCATAAAATACCTCCACTTGAACCTCTGGAGATTAACTATCGTATTGGGCAGCTCTATTCAGAAGAAAATGATACTTATCTTGAGTTTAACCAGCATTTCGGTTCTATCCTTACCCATTTCAAGCATATTAAACAGGTCGATGCAAGGCATGCTGTTGCAGCTTCACAATATGATCTTCTTAAATCAGAAGTGATTGCACAGGTCAAATCAGCGTATCTTTTTTGGGTATATACAATCGCCGTTTCTGATGCCTGCAAAGAAGAAGATAACCTGTATTCACAGTTTGAAGCGGTTGCCGATATGCGATATCAGAAAGGAGATATCAGCCTGTTGGAAAGAACAACTTACCAGGCAAAGGTTTCGGAAATCCATAATAACTATCTGAATTCAATTGATAATATCCGGATTGCAGAGAATAAAATGCGTGAACTATTACAGGATACCGGAAAATATTTACCCGACAAATCAGAGCTTAAACTTTATCAGATTGAAAAGACGAATGATACATCATCATTCTCGGGTAACAGAATGCTGGAATTATACTACAATAAATATCTTTTAGCCCGTACGGATCAATCGTTGGCTAATGCAGGATATTTTCCGCATATCCATGCAGGAATCTTTACCCAGGACATTACCGGGTTAAACCGGTTATACGGAGGACAAATCGGACTATCGGTCCCTTTGTGGTTTTCAGGTATCCGGGCTGATCAGACGACTGCCCGAATAGAATCGGAAATAAGTCTGAATGAATATGAGTACCAAAAAAATAAGATCATTTGCGAAATCGATAATCTTATCCTCGAATTAAACAAATTCTTCAGGGAGATACGATATTTCGAAGCAGATGCATTACCCCTATCGGAAATGTTAATCAACACAGCGTCAAAGCAATTTGATGCAGAAGAAATTGATTATTCAGAATTTTTAACCCATGTTTCAATGGCGTATAAAATTAAAAGAGATTATTATAAAGCGATTATGAGTTATAACCAGACAGCTTTGCAACTTGAAATATATGCCGATTAAAGCCATAACAGGATCATTCCTGCTGTTTTTCCTTTCGATATCATGCAGGAATAATGCCGATGATAAGGATAAGTTTATGCCCGATACGGCATGTTGTTATATCGTTAATAAGAGCCTAAAATCCGACGTAGGAGTAACTATGGAGATATTACATACACATGCATTCACAGATACACTGCAGTTGACAGGAATGATTGTACCTTCAGTAACTCATCAGGTGTTTATCGCGGTGCCTATGAAAGGGTTTCTGAAAGCAGTATATGTTCGGCCGGGTGATGAAGTTTCACGGGGTAAGTTACTCGCACTGTTGGAAAATCCTGAGTATTCACGTTTGCAATCGGAATACCTGGAAATTAAAAGTCGGTATGAATATTTAAAGCAAGACTATGCCCGTCAGGGTGAATTAGGCCTTGAACAAGCCACTTCGCTGAAGAATGTGCAAAAAGCCCGGAGTGAGTTTCTGATCATAGAATCAAAACTATTTTCACTCAGGAACCAGCTCGAATTCATCGGGATTAAACCCGACAGTATACACATTAATAATATAATATCAACTATAGGAATTTATTCCCCTATTTCGGGTACAATTGCATTCAATGAAGTAAATATCGGGCAATTCTATTCTGAAGAAACGTCAGTGTTTAATGTGATGGATCTTACCCACCTGGGTGTTGCCTGTATTGTGAATCAAAACAGAATAAGTCATTTGGAGAAGAGCATGAAACTTACATTCATATCACCGTATCAGAATAATAAACAATTTCAGGCTGAAGTAATAGCCATTACTCCTGACGGAACAACACATGATCAATACAGAGTATATGCCGAATTCGTTGACCCGGACCGAAGATTTTCGCCAGGAGTGAAGGTTCGATCAATTGTTGAGTTTACCGATTCTGCGATGATGGCTCCGACTGATGCGATCATTCATTATACGGGTAAGGAATATTTAATAAGTAGTGGCTATGACAGTTGCTTCAGGCTTTACCGGATAACCACCGGGAAACAATATGGTGCCCTGACACGAATTAATCCTTGCTTTTCTCCAAAGCCGGCAGGTATGATTATCACCGGGGGAATGGATAAGCTTATATGTAAGGAAGGAAATAAATAATTTTATTTCCCGAACTTTTCAATGATCTCGGCATGCTTTGGATAAGCCTGCAGTAAATCTTCTTTAGAATACATTTCAAAATCGTCAAATTCAAAACCTGGCGAGACTACACAACCAAATAATCCAAATGAATTCTGGTCCATAATTTCAGCGCCAAAAATAGTCCCTGCCGGAATGAGAATCTGCAGTTGTTCAGCCTTATCAATCTTTGGCCCAAGCATTTTGGTATGCTTGTGCCCTTCCTGATCTATTATAATAATACGTATACTGCTTCCATAGTGATAGTACCAAAGCTCATCCGACCGTAAACGATGAAAATGTGAAATATCTTCTGAACGGAGTAAGTAATAAATACTTGTTGTCAATCTCCGGGAATCCTTAAATCCAAGAGGAAGAGCTTTCTTTTCAATAGAAATACTTGACCTGTATACCTCCCTGAAGAATCCTCCTTCGGGATGCGGAAGCAGACCCAGGTGCTGGATCCAGTTCTCTGCAGTATTCATCTGTTTATTAATTTTAAATCATATAATTCTTTAGAATATAGTTTTTGCTATTGCAGCAACTCTAAACCTTATGATAAGATACATATAATCAATAAAATATCAGCTATTCCCATGAAAAAAATTTCTCAGATTTCCATGTGTCTAGTTGATATCGGCAAGGATCAGGTTGAATATCTTCAGCCAAGATATTAAGTCAGATAATTCTTGAAATATCAAGGCAGATTTAGTAAATTTAGAGATATACTACCCTCAAACACTTTCAATCGATGAAAGTAGACCTGATAAAATATATGTCGGAAAGGATGACTGAAGAAGGCAGGAAAAAGGATCATCCCGGGCCGGTTATAACAATTTCACGTCTGTATGGATGTCCTGCGAAAAAAGTTGCCAAAAGACTTACAGAGGAGCTAACTCAAAAGATGATGGTGAAGGGATATAAGAATATCCAATGGAAAATGGTTACAAAGGAGATCATCAGTGAGGCAGCACATGAGTTGGAGCTCGATCCTGCAAATATTAAATATGTTTTCGACAATGAGCAAAAAGGATTTATTGATGATATATTTTCCGCACAACTGAATAAGTATTACAAAAGCAATAGAAAAATCAGGAATACAATAAGCCGGGTAATTCGTAATATTGGTTGCGAAGGATATGCCATAATAGTTGGCAGAGGGGGTGTAGCTATTACCCGTGATATCCCAAAATCGCTTCATGTTTCGCTGGAAGCACCTATGGCATGGCGCGCCTTGCGCGTTAGCGAAAAACATGAGCTCAGCCTTGAAGAAGCGGTTAAATATGCTAAGGATATTGATAAAAAGCGTCAGGTCTTCCGGGATTCATTCCAGGGTAAAAGCAGCGATTACACCGAATTTGACTTAATTTTTAATTGTATGACCCTTTCAGTTGAAGAAATAGTCAAAATCATCGTTAGAGCAACAGAAGTCAGGAACATGATTTAGCCGTATACATAGCTGGTTATCTCACTTCTGTCCTCTCAATTGTTGATATAAAATATTATAATTCAAAGCAAAAAAGTAAATTTGTATCAGGATAACCGAAATCTCTTGTTCCATGGAAAACTTGTATATCGAAGGATCGGAAAGTCTGCCAACTGTTGAGTTTAATATTAACGGATCTGCGAAACTAACCGGTAGGGCTCTACCTGAAAATGCACATTCCTTTTTTAGTCCCTTGATCGCATGGATTAAAGAATTTTCAACCGATGAGTTAAACATGGAGATCAATCTTGAATACTTTAATACGGCAGTTTCCAAACAACTTTACGATCTGCTGAAAACCGCCGAAGCAAATTCCCGGCTCAAAAAAATCAATCTCAAATGGTTTTATGAAGAAGGTGACGACGAAATCCTTGAAGCAGGTGAAATCTATGAGGAACTTTTACCGCGGATAAAATTCACCTATCAACGATTTGCCGAAGTATTCGAATAAATTTACTTTACGCTTGGGGGAAACGTCTATTGCTTAAAAAAGGCAAGTACTAATTTTTATTTCCATAAACCATTTTCTATTTCGCAATACTTCCGGATACTTACTCTAAAAGGCTGATATTGTTTATTTTCCTGATTCCTATTAATATTAGGATAGAAAACTTATCTTGTCTGGTATTTGTATTATGAATGAATTATTTGATCGAATTAGGATAACTTTGAAGCTGGATTTATATGCTCTTCACATGATCCGGTTGATTATTATTCTAATATTGATCAGCATACATTACAGCATTCTGGCTCAGGAGGTTGAAACACAGTTTTACAGGAAGGGTGAAAAAAATGAGAGATACGATGCCGGATCTCCAATGATTACCGGAATTATTCTTCCTTCCTATACGCCCGAAATGGAATTCAATATAACGGGCGGAATACTATTGAGTTTTAAAACCCGTCGGAACAATCCCTACCTGTCACATTCCACTCTGCCGGTCGTTATTAGTGTTTCACACGATGGCGATTTTTCAGGTCGAAGCGAATTCAATACTTACTGGTACGATAACCGGTTAAAAATCGTGTTACCCATATCTTTCGATGATCGCGAAGATCATTTTTGGGGAATAGGTATTGGTAATGCCGAATCCGTTACAAAAGGAAAAAATACTACGGCATTCCATATGAAATCGTTCCGTACAAAACCTGCAATTTATTTTGGCATCACTCATCGTATCGACCTGGGTTTAAAAATTGATTCGCGTACTTCTATTGCAACTGAGCTATGTGATTTGCTTAAAGAGTCTCCGGATATTATTGCTGATGGAACATCTATTATAGTTTCAGGTGCCGGTTTATCTGTCCGTTATAATTCGCGCGATTCGGATACAAAACCGCAACAAGGAATTTATATAACAGCCGATGCCATCTATTATAAAGAAAACCTTGGTAAAGGCAGGAATTTTGGTTTTTCCACAATAGAATACAGACAGTATCAACCTATTATCCGTAAGGGTTCATTACTGGCCTGGAATATTATGGCTCAGGTTGGTATCGGAGATATTCCATGGACTGAATTAGCCTGTCTTGGTTCAACCCCGGATCAGCGAGGTTATTTCGTTGGCCAATACCGCGATCAATCATCGGCATCTATAACAGTTGAATATCGTCATACTTTTAGCGCCGCGACCTCATCAGAACTTTCACAGCATGGAATTGTTTTCTGGCTTGGAGGAGGTACCGTATTTGAAAAAATCAGTGATTTGGAAAAAGGAATAATCAATATGGGAATCGGCTATCGCTATCAGCTTATGCCGGATAGTAATTTGCGGCTAGATATAGGTTTCAGTGCCGATCATGCCGGTATTTATTTAGGCTTTTGTGAAGCTTTTTAAACTTTTATTACTTTTGTTAACTGATTAGCTGACAAACCAATGAAAACATTATTTATATTCATCGGAATTTTTTGTCTGACCTTGCCGGTATTTACACAAACAGATACTCTGCAGCAGATTATGACAGAAAAGGAACAACGGCAACTTGCGAAAGAATATAAAGAGGCTGCGCGGAAAGCTGAAGCTGAACAAGCACTTATTGAAGTCGAATCCATGATTAACCGCCACCGTTTTGTGCTGGAGGCAGACTTTATATCAGGTCGTTCAGGAAGCCGTCACCCAGTCAGCTCACACCTCAATTTCATCCGCCTTGATTCTGCAGATATTGTCCTTCAGCTTGGATCAATGTCAGGAATAGGGTATAATGGCGTAGGAGGAATTACAGTCGATGGTACAGTCAGCCGTTACGAAGTCACTAAAAAAGTAGGTAAACGAGGGACCTCGTACAACATTTCTATCTATCTTATGTCGAGCCTGGGATCATACGACGTGCAACTTTGGGTTACGGGTTCGGGAAATGCAGATGCGACTGTACGGGGAAATTCTGCCGGTGTTCTTAACTATTCTGGCAGATTGGTCCCCATCGATAAATCAAGGGTATATAAAGGAAGTTCGTTCTGAGAAATAGTATATTTACAGTGTTTTTAAAATATAATATGTTTTAATAAACAATAAACATCTTAAAAATAAGTTCGTAACCTAAACTTTATCTTTATTTATATGGAATCCACAAAAAATACCCCGACTCAACGACCAACTTACCAGGAACCTCAAAAGAAAGTTCCAATGTATCTGATTGCTCTTGTTATTACACTTGCAGTAGTATCAATACTCCTGGCAATCAAATTATATACCGATACTAGGGCTCACAGTGAAAACATGCAGTTCGTCGAAACAGAGAAAGGCAAACTGGAAGCCGAGCTTAATGAACTAATCATTGAGTATGATTCATTGAAATCGAAAAACGACTCATTATCCGGACAACTTACAGCTGAACAGGACAAGATCAGGCAACTATTAAAAGCCGACGCCTCGAATGCAACGAAAATAAAGATGTACCAGCGTGAGCTTGAAACCTTACGTAAGGTTATGCGCAGCTACATCGTACAAATAGATTCTTTAAATACACGCAACCGGGAGCTTACCGAAGAAAATATTCAGGTGCGCAAGAACCTGCAGAAGGTTTCAACGGATCTGGAAACCGTCACCAAAGAAAAAGACGAACTGTCATCTACAGTGAAAATCGCGCAGAAACTTGATGCAAAAGAAATTGTTATTGAAGGATTGAATAAGAATTCAAAACCCACCGAACGTGTTAAGAGAGTTGCCAAGATAAGGGTTTGTTTTACATTGAGGCAGAATAATATTGCCATTGCAGGCAAAAAAATGATCTACCTTCGAATCACCCGTCCCGATGAAGTTGTTCTTTCATCGCCCGAAGCAGGTACCTTCGAATTCGGAGGACAATCACTAGTTTATTCTTCTAAACGTGAGGTGGAATACGAAAATGTTGATATCGATATGTGCATATATTGGGATGCAACAGAAGAACTTATTGAAGGAACCTACTTTATTAATTTGTATTCCGAAGGTTACGAGATTGGAACATCTTCCTTCGTGCTTAAATAGACTGCCTTAACATAATATCAAAAAGCTGTCTCTGACCCGGGGCAGCTTTTTTTTATTAATTACGGGGAAAACATTTTTACAAATAATTTCCATGGAAATCATTTCTGGGCTGATAGTGCTACTTCATGCTCTTTAAATACCGTAGAACTCCTTTATCTTCCATTCTCTCCAAAGAAACTCAAATTGATTGTTAATAAACATCTCATAAGTTTGTTATTCCATTTATGCTACTATCGTATAA
>CAZWIU010000107.1:0-13600 GCA_964634105.1 uncultured Bacteroidales bacterium
ACGTGCCAGAGCTACTATGGCGACGGCACGCCCAAGGGTAAACGCCATTTACAAATATATGAATAGTCAGGTGATCCGGCATACAAACGTAAATAAAATCAAACATTGGATTAACCATGATTAGCAGTAAGCAACCTCGCACCTAAAATGTTGTCGTTTCTATTGATGTTGATAACAGGGTAATGATCGCCTGAAGTAATTTAACTCAAACATGTCAAGATATTCATGTCGCTGGTCATATTAAACAGGATTGCTGAAACCCGGAATCTTAAATTTACGTTATAGGGTTAACAATACCTTGTTTTGAGTTACTTGTTTTTTGTAACTTGTAGCGACATAAAAGAACGAATTATAGAATTAAAACTTCACAAGTATATTGATAAGAAAATACAACGCTCGGATCCAAATCTTCTACTATATGAAACGAATTATACTTTTATCAATTGCCGCTCTTCTTTTTAGTGCAACAGTATATTGCAACAGTGCAGCATTATTCACATACGATGAAATATTGGTGAACCAGGAATTATCGCAATTACAATCCATTGAGAATTACATTGCTGCTAATCCCGGAACCTCTCTTCTCGATATACAGATGGGACATAGTTTACTATTGACCAACCTGAATATGAGCAACAATGTGTGTGAAAGTTTTGCCTCGCAGGATGTAGAACCACCGCTGGGAATCTCATCATTTATATGGGGTTGCTGTTTTGGAGTCACTGGTATTCTTGTTGTATATCTTGTAACCGACGATAAAGCTGAGACTAAAAAAGCATTGAAAGGGTGTGTAGTGAGCAGTGTGGTTGGCTGTGTAACGTATGTTGTTATTTACGTTATTGCTTATGTATATTATGGTACTGCGCTTTATTACTACTAGAATCTTTCAACATCATAAAATCTTATTAAGAGAGCTCATTAAGGGCTCTTTTTTTTTACAGTCTATTGCGTGCTCTAATTAACTGGAAGGAACATATTGATATTAAATATATTAAATGACTATTCTGGAATGTAATTCCTTATTATAGATTGTTAGTGCTTACTGTATCTGGAATTAATAATCATTCAAAATATGAATATCCCTCTAAGATTAAATGAAAAAATAGTTATATTTGAACATAACAAAATTCAATAACTCATCAAATCTGGCTTATGAAAAAATTAATACTAACAATTTGTACGGGCGCATTTTTGTCGATGTTTGTTAGTGCAAATAATGCAGACCTGTTTTCTTACAATCAAGATCAGGTAAATCAGGAGTTGAGCCAATTACAAGCTCTTGAAAATTATGTGAGCGCAAATCCTGACGTTTCTCTCACAAACCTGCAGGCAGAAAATAACTCATTGGTTGCTGATCTTAATATGTCAGCCAATTCAATGGGTGGTTTTTCACTCTCCGGTGAACCACCGCTGGGTATTTCTTCTTTCCTGTGGGGATGCGTATTTGGTCTTGTTGGAGTAGCTATTGTTTACTTCATGACCGACGAAGACAAGGATGAAACCAAGAAAGCCCTTATTGGTTGCGCTGTCAGCGGATTGTCATGGACAGTCTTCTATGTAATTTATTACTTAGTATGGTGGGGAGCCTGGTATTAACAGGTATTCTCTTAACTTTACCTTTTAATGCTCCCAGTATTATTGGGAGCTTTTTTTTACATTTATTTTCCATACTTTAGTAATGAGAAAAATTCTAATAATAGGTCTCTTATCCGCTGTAATTTCACACTTATCAGCTCAAAACTTCTACAGGATTTCCGGTGAATTTTCTATTAAAGGCAAAACTGCAAATTCAGCGCAACTCATCGTGGGAAAATTTTACTATGATAAAAACGAGCAGAAAATCATTCATAGAAATACATTCCCCGAGAAAGCCATTTGGGTTACGGCCGATACTAATCTATATAAGATTGTTGATAATAAAATAGTATCGCGTCAGACCATTCCTAATTTCACCCTTTTTTCAATGTATCACATGGTGCTAAATAACCAGCTCAATAACTTTGGCCTTGAAGGAAGCATATTTACGTTAGATGACGTGGAGGAGAATAACGGACTAGTAATAACCACTTGGATCCCTCCAAAGAGCATGAAGAAATTTTATGGAAAAATAATGATCTCAACAAAAGATGATAATCTGTTCGGGATAGTGTTCTTCAATTCGGAGGATAAGATCATTAAAAAACAATTTTTTGAAGACTACTCCGTAACTAATGGGTTGGCTTTCCCCGGTAAAATCACAGAGATTACTTATATCGACGGCAAGGAAAATTATCAGGTTACCACATATAAAAACATTCAGGTAAATGATCGGAATGAAGAATATCTTTATCATTTTAATCCTGCTGATTATCAGTAAGCATGGTTATTGTCAGCAAGATCTGATTGCTACTCACTACCATCAGTTTGATGTTCGGGAAGAAAAAACCTCCTATAAATCATATACGAGCTATACCAACGAAGCACAACAATTAGCTTCTTTTTTCTTTCTGTTCTATAAAGAATTTATTTCCTCGCAGGATCTGAACTCATGTGTATTTTACCCTTCCTGTTCGGTTTATGCAATTGAATCTGTTAAAACACGTGGCTTGTTGATGGGTTTGGTTAGCGCCTTTGACCGATTGAGTCGTTGTCATCCTATGGGGAAAGGATATTATCCAATTCATCAAGAAACACAAAAATTTTATGACCCGGTCCAGGAAGAATAATCTTATAATAATCTTTTCTTTCTTATATATTTCCATTTCAGCACAGGAAATAAATCTGTTTGATGATAAGAATACTTTCGAATTTGCGAAGTATTTATTTCAGGCAGGACATTACAACTACGCAGCACAGGAATATGAGAGATTATTTTTTAAGTTTCCCTGCAACGAGGAGTATCAGTTGGGCTTACTTAAATCGTACAGGTTTGCCGGTGATTATTCAAATGGAATTAGTTCATTCCAAAAAATTGCTTCACCGGCGCCAGCGGTTCAGCAGGAGTATATTCGTTTGAATCTGCTTAGTGGAAATATTACAAATCTCAACTCCTACGCATCCCAACTTAATCGCGAAAGTATACTGTGGAATAATCTCGATCTCACACTCCGACTTATTTCAATTGCAGATAATCCACCTGGATTAGATGGCATTCAGATCCAGAAAGTGGATGAAGGTCTGATGAAACTCTATTATAATGCTTCGGATATTAAACACAAAAGTCCGTTTCTTGCTGGTACTATGTCGACATTCATTCCAGGAACAGGGAAAGTTTATAGTGGTCGATGGAAGGACGGTCTTATGTCGGTACTCTTTATTGGAGCTACTGCGTTTCAGTCGTATCGTGGATTTGATAAAAAGGGAGTGAACAGTGTTTACGGATGGATCATGGGAGGCCTGTCAATTGGTTTTTACCTTGGTAACATTTATGGCTCTGTTAAAGCTGCAAAATTATATAACTCACATCAACATAAAATGTATGTTGAAGAAGTCACTCATTATTATATCGATCATTTTTAATGTTCTGACACTGAGATCAGCAGATACACTTGATTCTTTGCTCGCTTTTGCTGATAAGGAATATTTTTCAGGGCACTACAAATCGGCTGTGAAAGAATATTTGCGGATCGGCTTTTTCAGGGATTTTTCAGATCCCGAAATTCAATTGCGACTGGCCAACAGCTATTACAGGATGGGCGATTGGGGAACCGCCCGACTATACTATGATCAGGTATCCCGCCTTACTGATCAGGATAGCGTACTTATTCAATCCAAACTGAGCAAGATCTCGTCCCTGGTCTCTGAAACCAAATATAAGCAGGCACTGGTTGATCTGTTTAACATTAATGACACCATCTATACAAAATACCATTTCCAGGTCGATATGTTGTTTGCTATTTGCTATTTTGGATTGGAGGAGTATGATAAATCACGCTCCTATTTTAAACTGGCTGTCGGTGAGAATTTACAGGCGCAAGATAAAATCGACTCCATTTTCGACAGCAGAAAAGCGTTTCATCGACCTATTCCTGCGTTGGCATATACGTTAAGTATTATCGTCCCCGGGTTGGGACAAATCTATTGCGGAAATGTTTCTGAAGGCCTCAATTCATTATTTCTTACAGAATCTCTGCTGCTCCTGGGTGTTATTGTGTCCTATAATTACAGTATTATCGATGCAGTAGTATCTGTTCTGCCATGGTATCAGCGTTATTATATGGGAGGGCTTAATAATACCGCTGAGCTGGTTGAAAAGAAAAGACAAAAGAATAGAAGCGAAGCCTACAGGGAAGTTATGGATGTTCTTATAGAAGCGGGCAACTGAATAGTTTCTGAGTTAATTCATTCTGACTTCAATTTTCAATCCAGTTACTTATTTTGTTGCAGGTTATCATGAACGACAGAAAGAATTACCGAGAATTCAACTGAGGAATTGCCTGCGTAGATTTTACCGAAAAAGGCAGGACTCTTTATTGTCAGGAGATACTATTTTTTCAGCTTTTTGGATATATTCTCAAGCATAATCTTGGTGGTCATTTTCAGGTCGTATTTGCTTTTCCAGTGATCATGGCAACGTGCGTAATAATCGTCAACACTGGCAGGCCATGATTCGGCGATATTCTGTCGAAAATCGGGTTTACAGGTCAGCGTAAATTCGGGTATGTAGTTTTGTATTGACGCTGCAATTTCAGCGGGTGTAGTACTAAAACCCGAGATGTTATAACCGATATGGAATTGCACTTCGTCTAACGGGGCTTCCATAAGCGCTATGGTTGCATCAATGGCATCTGGCATAAACATCATAGGTAACCGTGTATCCTCTTTTAAAAAACACTCGTATTTTTTATCCTTTACAGCCGCATAATAAATCTCTACTGCATAATCTGTTGTACCTCCACCGGCCTCAGTTTTATAGCTGATAAGTCCCGGATACCGGATGCTTCTTACATCAACTCCAAACCTGCGATAATAATAATCGCACCAGCGTTCGCCGGCTAACTTACTTATACCATAAACAGTGGTTGGTTCCATAATAGTTAGTTGAGGTGCATTCTCGCGTGGTGTGGAGGGTCCGAATACTGCTATCGAACTTGGCCAAAAGACTTTCTTAACTTCTTCAACCAGTTTGGCTATTTCAAGCACGTTCATCAGGCTGTTCATATTAATATGCCAGGCCTGCACCGGCAATTTTTCAGCATTCCCAGATAAAACAGCAGCCAGGTGGTAGATCTGACTGATCTTGTGACGAATTACAAAATGAATAAGACGTTTATCATCCATAACATCCAGCAGTTCATAGGGGCCTGAATTCTTTAAATCCATGGGTGCTTCTTTGATATCCGTAGCAAATACTCTTTCATTTCCATATTTTTTACGTAATGCCAGCGTAAGCTCGGTGCCAATCTGTCCCGCAGCTCCAATAACCAAAATATTCGCCATAAATTCAGTTGTTTCTTAATGACGAAATTTACAACTTATCTTATATCGATGGAATAATAATTATCATGGTCGAAGGAACAATCAACGGTAATTGTCATACCTGGTTATACGGTTGATCAATTGTTATATCTTTGTTAGGAAAAGCATGATTATATGACTAGAAGAATTCGTGTGCGATTTGCGCCAAGTCCCACAGGCCCATTACATATCGGGGGAGTGCGTACAGCACTTTTCAACTTTCTGTTCGCTAAAAAACACGGTGGTGATTTTATTTTGCGCATCGAAGATACCGACCAGGTTCGACTTGTTCCCGGGGCTGAAGAATATATCAACGAATCGCTCGAATGGTTAGGATTAACTCCCGATGAAGGTGTCAGACAGGGTGGCCCATTTGGACCCTATAAACAATCGGAACGAAAACAACTTTATAAACCCTATGCCGATCTTTTAATTCAGAAGGGTTGGGCATATTATGCTTTTGATACACAGGAAGAACTTGAGAAACTACGTATTTCATTCGAAGCTGAAAAGAAAACTTTTTCATACGATAGCACAACAAGAATATCGCTGAAAAATTCTATCGCTTTCAGCGAGGATGAAACCAGTCAATACATTTCATCTGGCAAACCATACGTGATTCGGTTTAAAATGCCTGTAGATCAGGAAGTAGAGGTAGAAGACCTAATTCGGGGGACAGTACGATTTAATACATCAACGCTCGATGATAAGGTTATTTTCAAATCGGATGGCCTCCCTACTTATCACCTGGCTCACCTTGTGGATGATTATGAAATGAAAATAACCCATGTGATCCGGGGAGAAGAATGGCTGCCTTCTCTTCCACTACATGTTATGCTATATAAGGCTTTCGGATGGGAGGATTTGATGCCTCAATTCGCTCATCTTCCACTGATCTTAAAACCCAGTGGTAAAGGCAAACTTAGTAAGCGCGATGGCGATCAGGAAGGATTTCCTGTATTTCCTTTGGAATGGCGATCACCCGAAGGAGAAATAGCATCAGGTTATCGCGAATGGGGATATTTCCCGGAAGCGTTGATTAATTTGCTGGCATTATTAGGCTGGAATCCGGGTACCGAACAGGAAATATTTTCATTGGAAGAACTGACAACATCATTCTCACTCGAACGGGTTAACAAATCAGGGGCACGGTTCGATCCTGAAAAAGCGAAGTGGTTTAATCAGCAATATCTTCAGCAAAGATCTGATTCAGAACTTGCCAAACAATTCATCGAACAGGAACTCAGAAAAAGAGGTGTTGAAGCAAGCCTGGATCATGTGGTAAAGATCATTGGACAAGTGAAAGAAAGAGCAGTTTTCATTAGCGATTTCTGGGAACAGTCAGCATTCTATTTCACTGCTCCTGATCAATACGATGAAAATGCGATAAAAAAGTGCTGGAAGGAAGAAACTCCCGGTATCTTAAAGTCATGCCTGGAGTTACTTAAAAACACAGAACCCTTTTCTTCTGGAATAATAGAATCTGAACTGAAACATTACATTGAAACCCATGCGCTGGGATTCGGGAAAGTGATGAACCCTTTACGTCTGTCTATAGTCGGCGCACTACGCGGACCGCATCTGTTTGATATCATGGAAATAATTGGGAAGAAAGAATCTCTGGAAAGGATTGCAAAAGCACTTAACAGGATTCATTAACCTACCCTCCCTACATTTTTTGAATTATGAAAATTGATATTCATAGGCATGTTGTGGATAAAGGGACGACAGGGAAGGTCATCAGAAATCTCTTTCACGATCAGACCAAAGAAATAGTACCTGGCGGATATTATTCAGTTGGTTTACATCCATGGCATGTAGCTGATGAAACTATCGATCTGGCAATCGAATCAGTAAGTAAAATTGCTGATAATGCGCATGTTATAGCGATTGGTGAAGCAGGATTGGATAAAGCGATCAGGGCTCCTTTGGTTATTCAGAAACAAGCATTTGAAGCACAGATTCATATCTCCACACAGGCTAATAAACCGATGATTATCCATTGCGTCAGAGCTTATCAGGAGTTGCTGGAATACCGGATACAATATCGTCCTCCTAAGTCTTGGATAATTCATTGGTTTAATGCAGGACAGCAAGTTGGTGAACAACTTATCCGGGAAGGTTTTTATCTTTCATTCGGGCATATGCTGTTCAATGAAAAGAGTAAAGTCTTTAAAGCTTTTCGTAGTTTCCCGCCGGATAAGATCTTTTTTGAAACTGACGACACTGGCTATACCATTGACGAAATATACGAACGGGCATCTGAATTGCTGAGCATTCATATGCCTGATTTGGAAACACAGATAGAATTAAATTTTTATAATTGTTTTGGTTTCAGACCATGAATGAAAACGATTGGAAATGTAGAACTGAGTTGCTGTTGGGGGCAACAAATATTAATCGTTTACTGAATGCACATGTATGTATAGCAGGCTTGGGAGGTGTAGGAGGATATGCAGCTGAACAACTATGTCGCGCCGGAGTGGGGCATCTGACTCTTATTGATTGTGATTCGGTTCAGCTATCAAACCTGAACAGACAGATCATTGCTTCTCAAACAACCCTGGGTAAGCTAAAGACCAGCCTGTTCAACGAAAGATTAAAAGATATTAATCCCAATGTTAAAATAGAAATTCTAAATGTATTTCTGGGTGATAAAAATATTTCCTCAATTCTTTCAGGTCCTTTTAAATACATGCTCGATGCCATTGATACATTAACCCCCAAAGTGGCATTATTGGCCGAGGGGGTGAAGCAGGGGAAATTTATTGTCAGCTCAATGGGATCCGGAGGGAAAACAGATCCTTCTAAAATAAAAGTGACAGATATAGCAGAGTCGAACCACTGTAAATTTGCTTATATTGTCCGGAAATATCTTCACCGTCAGGGTATCCGGGAAGGGATCAGGGTTGTCTATTCACCCGAGCCTGTGAAAAAGGATGCTATTATTGAAACAGACGGTTCGGGGTATAAAAGATCAATCGTTGGCACCATTTCATATATGCCTGCACTATTTGGTTGCTTTTGTGCTGCGGAAATAATCAGGGCAATAATCAGAAACTAAGTGCAGGTTTTGTTATCTGTATTCTTATAAACCTCGCAAAACAGGGTGCCGGTCATTACAACTATTACAAATAAAAATTCCCGTTAAAATTCGTGAACCTTAACGGGAATTTGACGATATGTTGGAAATAAGAGGAGAGCTATTATTATGACACTAAAGCCGGTTCAATATGCCGAACGTCAAAAACATAATACTTTTTTGCAAGTTCCATCAACTCAATTACTTCCTGTTCAACCCCTTTCAGAATAAGTGAAGAATTATATTTCCGGCCCAGGCGGGCAAGAATATTAAGCGTGTCAAAACCTTCACTGTCAATAAACCGGACTCCTGTCAGATCAAGTTCAAGCTGTGTTCCTCTTTCTGTAATCAGATCGGTCAGATACTGCCTTACAACAGCATACTTAAGAACATTAAGTTTTTCCTGATTACGGAATGATACAAGTACCTTTCGGTTATTATATCGTATCGTCAGCAAATTGACTGTCTTTTTCATAATTTGTTTTTCTTTAATTCACGCAAGAATGATACCAAAGCTTTCAACCCCTTCTGAATTCTATGTTATCGGGCACATAAGCAATCCAAAAATCAACGTAGGACACCTTAATACTAGATGTCCTACGAATCGAAAGTTGCCGAAAAAACTCACCTTAAGTGCCCAAATTAAAACCTCTACTACTAGGCATCATTTTTTTTGGGGTATTCAATAAACTTCCATCTTGAAACATCATGATATTCCTGTATCAAATACTCCTGCGATTTTGTTTAATATAAAGATGTTTGCCAATTTAAAAGGTTGCGTGATTAAAATCATTTTAACATTTTTTTTAGTTTTATCATGCAGGCCTTATTTGCGGGAGTATGGAATTTTTTATTTAAGGATTTCGCGAAAGTTTGCTAACTTGCTTTATCCGACTAATGCCCCTCTGACGGTTGCATTTGTTTAGACATGCCATATTGTGTTGGACTGATCTGCCGCAGTAGTAAAAATTTGATTACAATGAGTCATTTTGATGCATTATCTATTTGATACTTCTAGGGACTATGCGATTATATAAAACCAGTTTAATATACTTTCTGTTTTTAATTCTTGCCTGTTCATGTCATATCATATCTCCTGTGTCTGCCTGTATTCATGAATCTCAAAAACATCTTATCTTTGAGAAAATTGTTCCCCAAGGAAATACAACATTTGGAATTATTGAAGATATCCAGCAAGATTCATCGGGTTTTATATGGATTGCTGCTAAGGACGGACTTTTCAGATACGATGGAATTGTATTTAAATCATATATTTCCGATCGAAAATATAACAGGAGTATCAGTAATAATGTAATCACAGACTTGTTTTGCGATAGCAAAGGAAGATTGTGGATAGGAACTGAAAATGGGCTTAACCTTTATAACGAGGAGTACGACCATTTTACACGTTTTATTTCTAATCCCAATGATTCAACTACAATAAGTGCAAATCACATTGTCCGGATGACAGAAGATTTCTCCGGACAGCTCTGGATCGCAACTGCTGATAGAGGTATTTCTGTATATGATGATCGCAAAAAAACTTTTACGCGTTTTACTGTCGATCATCGAAATGGTATGCCGATTATTGCTGACTTTTTGCGTACTATTTTTATTGACAGCGAAGGTATAATCTGGGTCGGGACTGTTGATAAAGGAGCTTTCTGTTATAAACCGGGGGCCGATAACTTACCATCAATTATCTCGGGTCCATCCGATGGAAAGCATCTTGCAGGGTACGATGTCAGATGTATTGCAGAATATCCCGCCGGAAAAATCTGGTTTGGAACGAATGATCGCGGGCTTACGTGTTTTGAGAAGAAAACGGGCCAGTTTGTTTACTACACAGCTAGTCAAAGAAACTCTATTTCCAGTGATGCTATCTGGAACTTTTTTGTTGACTCACGACAAAATTTGTGGATTTGCACAGATGGAGGAGGTTTGAATAAATTTAATTCTGTAAGGAACTGCTTTGAAACATACAGAAATGTTAAAAAAGATAACAATTCCATCAGTTCTAATGTTGTTCGTGTATTTTATGAAGATGATGCCGGTAATTATTGGATCGGTAATTTCAATGCTCCGTTGAATTATATCGATACACATAAGAAGAAATTTAATCTTATCCGTTTTTCGGATGAAGATGAAATTGAACAGGGAATAAATAACATTATTTCTGTACTACGCGACAAAGAAGAAACGCTTTGGATTGGTACTGACGGCAACGGATTACTGATTGTGAATGAAAATGGTGATGTTATCAGAAAATTCCGGCACATTGAAGGCAATATAAACTCCATCGCTAATAATAAACCCCTATGCCTGGAGGAAGATGACAGGGGGAATATCTGGATTGGCACATTCGAGGGAGGACTGAGCTGTTTTAACCCTCACAGTAACCGGTTTACTAATTTCTATCCCGATGGAACCACCAAGAATCCCAGAGGCACCCAGATATGGGACCTGCTGTTTGACCATGGTAAGCTCTGGATAGCCAGTGAACGCGGCGTCGATGTATTGAATACTTCAACTATGATTTTTAATCCTGTTCCTATCGACAAAAAAAAAGGAACAGGGACCAATGTAGCAGGTTCATGGAAAATAGTTAAAGACTCAAAAAATCGTATCCTTATCGGAACAATCTTTGGACTGAATGTATTTGACCCGGCAGAGAATAGGTTTTATTACTATGAACCTAACCTAGATAACACCACAAGTATTTCGGATAAATGGATCCTGTCGATATATGAAGACCGGCATCACAGGATCTGGATAGGAACCAATGGCGGGGGGCTTAATCTTTGGATTGAACCTGACAAGTTTATTTGCTTTAATACAAAAGACGGGTTGCCAGGCAATGTTATCAATGATATTTTAGAAGACTCTGAAGGTCTGCTATGGTTAAGTACGAACAACGGATTAGCAAGCTTTGACTATGATAGTCTGAAAATAACAATATTTGATAAGAAGGACGGGATACAGGATAACCGGTTTAACATTAATGCAGCCTATAAAGATAGAGATGGTACTCTTTATTTTGGAGGTGTTAATGGGTTGACCTACTTCAACCCAAATGAGATTACCAATAATACAAAAGCACCTCGTGTTGTTCTGACTGGTTTTGATTTGTTTAACAGGCCTGTTGATATTACAGATCCGAAATCGCCTGTTAAGAAAAATATTATTTGCACTGAAGAAATACATCTGAACCATAAGCAGATGGTCTTTACCCTCCATTTTGCAGCCCTGAATTACACACAGCCGGATGAAAATCGTTATAAATATAAGCTCGAAGGCTTCGAAGAGGAATGGAATATTGTTGGTAATCAACACTGGGCTACATACACTAACCTGAAAGCAGGAAAATATACTTTTCATGTTCTCGGTTCAAACAATGATAATAGTTGGAGTCCTGAAGGTGCTAAAATTACCATTGTCATACACCCTCCATTTTATCGCACAGTGTGGTTTATCTTATGCCTTATATTAAGCGGTATCCTCATCATTTTTGGAATTTATAGGTTCAGAGTCAGGGAGATGAGAATGATTAATAAGAAACTTTCATTACTAGTGGCCGAGCGTACCGTTGAACTTGAAAAAAGGAATGAGGAAATAAGTAACCAAAATGAAGAGATAAAAAAACAGATCAATATCGCAACAGCACAGCGCGATCAGATTTCTGCTCAAAACGAGGAGCTTGAAAAACACCGCAACCGGCTGGAGGAACTTGTTAAGGAACGTACTGCCGATTTGGCTGCTGCGAAAGAAAAAGCCGAAGATAGTGATCGTTTGAAAACAGCCTTCCTCGAGAATATCAGCCATCAGATCCGAACTCCCATGAATGCTATTATTGGATTTATTAACCTGCTTTCGGATAAAATCGATGATAAAAACAGCCGCGAATACTACCTCAGAATTATCAATGACAGTGGACGGAGTATGCTCCGCCTTGTGGAAGATATCATTGATTTCTCAAGGATGCAAACCCGACAACTTCAACCCGAGTATGCTGAATGTGATGTTCAGCGGTTAATAAAAGACCTGATCTCAAGTATCAGAATGAAAGCTTCACGTGAGAAACCGGAGTTAAATATAACAATGGATTTACCTGCCTCGGAAACAATCATTGTCACGGATGAGCGTAAGCTCACACAGATATTGATGAAACTGTTGGAGAATTCATATAAGCATACAGAAAAAGGACATATACGGGTTAGTATAAAGACTGAGGAAGATCGTTTCACATGTTTTGTTGAGGATACCGGAAAGCAAATTGAGGAAAAGTACCTTGATAAGATTTTTGATCACTTGTTCTTTGTGTCTGAGTTCGATAGTAACCGTTCAGCAAGAGGATCCGGTATCGGACTGGCATTTGCAAAGACTGTTACTGAACTTTTGGGAGGAAAGATCTGGGCTGAGACATCCTCACCGGATATTAACAGGTTTATTTTTTCTCTGCCTCTTACCAACTCATTGGAAAGGCAAAATATAAAAAGGAAATCATCGGATAAGGTAAAATATAGCTGGAAGGATAAAATAATTGTAGTGGCAGAAGATGAAGATTCGAATTACCAGCTTATTGAGGCAATGCTTAAGGATACCGGGGCTAAACTGATACGCGCTACCGATGGAGTACATTTATTAGAAGTAGTGGAGCACGAGAGCAACATCGATCTTGTGTTGCTCGATATTCAAATGCCCCGTATGAATGGGATAAGCGCGATAAAAATCATACGCGAGAGCAACAGGAAAATCCCTGTTATTGCTCAAACTGCCTATGATCACACACAACATCGGGATGTATGCAGGGAACAGGGTTTTGCAGGTTATATAGTGAAACCTATCCGAAAAAGTGAACTCCTCGAGAGCATTGATCAATGCTTTAAGAAATTCGATGCCAATAAATAAAAAAAAGGCTTCGTAAAAACTACGTAAGCCTTTTTATTTTGAGGTCTCTGGCGGATTTGAACCGCCGTAAACGGTTTTGCAGACCGCTGCCTAGCCACTCGGCCAAGAGACCATAAAAAGTATGTCAAAAAACTCCAATATCTCTGGCGGATTATTCGTCCCGATGTAAATCGG
>CAZWIU010000108.1:0-13295 GCA_964634105.1 uncultured Bacteroidales bacterium
GTCCTTATACCTAAAGGCAGGAAAATTGAAGTTTTACACCTGCCTTTTTTTTATTAACTTGCTTAAGTTGACAGCAATGCCACTGACCCCCTCTATAGGGGGGGATTACAGGGGGTGTGTCATAACAAATTATAAAATAAACCGACATTTTAGTATTAACTTGAAACTAGAAAGAGTTGCCATCTTATTCTGATGGCAACCCTGGAGGAATATATGGATATTGAAATACGAGGCTGAATTATTCCACAATAAATTTAACAGTACCGGTAAAATTCTTACCCATTGCAGTGAGCAGGTAAATACCTGATGGAAGGGATGAAATATCCAGCCCGGATGAGGTATTAAAACGTGGTTGGTCAAACAGGATCTTACCATTCACGGCGCGTACCTGCAGTGAAACTTCCCCCTCCGGGCATCTCAGAAAAAGCTGTTTATCGGCAGGGACAGGGTATACTTCAAGTTTTTCATCCGATATGATTGTCTCTGCTTTTTGAGGTATTGCCATGACGTTCACCCTGAAAACCCTTTGTTCAATTCCGGTTCCACCTTCCTCAGTTCCTTCAAGTACAAGATATACTTTTCCGGACCTATCATCAGCAGGATCTATTGTAAACGTGGCTGTATCATTCGTTTCATTCACACTAACCTCAGGTATCGGAATGATACCCCAATTACTGGAGATTATTCTGAAATTCAATGCCCTTCCGGCCAGATTCGTTACAGGGACTTTAATCTCTACTGCAGGATCTGTATTGTACATGCTGAAATCGGCAACAGGATCTATCGTTATTGCATTGGTGTCGTTCAGGTACCACATACAACGGATCATCTCTTCATCGAAGGTGGCAAATCCCATAGTATGGGCAATATCTTTTACCATAACAAGATCTACATCTGCTCCGTGAGCTTTCAGGCTGTCATACAAATGGCAGAGAGTTGTAATATTATTATCCACTGTCCCTACCGAAATCACTACCGGAATTTCAGTATCAAGATTAAAAGTCGTACTGGTAAGAGCATCTACCCATGGTACCCATGGAAAAATTCCTTTGAACGGATAAATGTTATCATCGAGTACCCAGTGCAATAAGCGATTTCCATTACACGACATACCGGTCAGATATACCTGTGCTGTGTCAATTGAAAATATGCTTGCAACCGTATCGATAGCGGCAAGTACAAAGCCGGGTGTAGTCATTTCCTGTGTATTATTATCCGGACAGGCGATGATCACACCCATGCTGTCACACATCGGGCGTAATCCGTTACGGTATTGATCGCTGGTACCTCCGCAATAGTGTAACCCTATTACTAAAGGGTAGCTGTTCAACGGGTCATAGTCATCCGGAATGGTAATCCTCAAGGGATGTTGTGTCGATGCTACAACGATTACAGTATCGGCATCAACCGACGCCTGCAACGATACATTTATCAGCGCCATAAAAAGCGCGGAACATAAAATCATTTTTTTCATAGGATTGGTTTTAGTCATACAAATTGTTTATACCCTTTAACGACATGCCTGGTGAAATATTCACTTACCCGATGGCTTATTTAATATGCATTTTATTAATTTTAGCAGGACAATACGAATAGGTTGGTATATTCGTTATAATAATATGCATCCTAAATACAAAACTGCTTTCTATTAATGCATAAATTAACAGGAGGAAATAATTTAAATGTTGAAATAATGAAAAAAATAGGATTTATTGTATTGATCGCAATCTGGGCAATTGCGTGTACGGGGAAGAAACAAGAAAAACAGAATGAGACAATAACCCTGCCTGATCAGAAAGAAGGCATGGTAACATACAAGTACAAGGTGGATGGCCTGCAGGACAGTGCTATTTCCGATTCAATCTGGAGGATTATCTTCCAGGTAGAGGGTGTCGATAAACTTATCCTTTCAAAAAGTGATTCGTCTGCTATCTTTACCGTCGACCCGAAACTTGTGAACAACGACATGTTAAAAGATGAAATTGCCAGACGTGGTGGGGTAGTCCTCAATTAGGCAGAAATTAAATAACGTATCTTTCAGTTTGCAGAAATCAGATTCATTTACAAATTTTAACGTGCCCACTTAAGCCGCAGACTATTACTTACAACGCTGATACTGCTTAATGCCATAGCAGCTCCTGCTATCATAGGGTTGAGCATGAAACCATTGAATGGATAAAGTATACCGGCAGCCAATGGGATCCCGATTATATTATAAATAAATGCCCAGAACAGGTTTTGACGTATCGTTCTTACCGTATTGCGGCTGAGGCGGATTGCAGCCGGCAGAGCATTTAAATCGTCGCCAATGATGGTCATTTTAGCGGTATCAATAGCAATGTCGGAACCTTTCCCCATGGCAATGCTTACATCAGAAATTGCCAGGGCATGACTATCGTTGATGCCATCTCCTGCCATGGCTGTTATCTTTCCCTGTTGCTGTAACAATTGAATGAATGAAGCTTTATCGGGAGGAAGCATTTCCGCCTTGTAACTATCTGCGTTGATTTTTAATGCAACAATTTCTGCGGTTTTTTGATTATCGCCGGTAACAAGGTGAACTTCAATCCCCATGTTTTTAAGTTCTGCAATTGCTTTGGCAGCGCCTGGTTTCAGGCGGTCAGCTATGGATAATATGGCCAGTAACCGGGTACTGTTGGAAAAAAATACTACTGTTCTCGCCTGCTCTACCCATTCGATAAATAGTTTGCTGAGTGTATCCTGAAAGGATATCTTTTGTTCCGCCATCAATTTATGGCTTCCCGCCAAGTACCTTTCTCCCCGATAGAATCCGCTGATTCCTTTCCCCGGAATAGTTACAATATCGGATAATTCAACCGTCGATGAACTGTTTTTTAAGTAACTTGTCACTGCCATGGAAAGCGGATGTTCCGAAGCCCCTTCTAGACTGTAAAGGATATCCTGATAGTTCTCTTTGTGAGCGGGTTCAGCCCATGCAATAGCTGTTACTTCCGGTTTGCCTTCAGTTACTGTTCCGGTCTTGTCCAATACTATGGCTTTTACTTTGCCTCCCAATTCAAGCGCTTCGGCATCTTTTATCAGGATGTTGTTTTCCGCTCCTTTGCCAATTCCTACCATAATAGCAGTTGGAGTAGCCAGTCCAAGGGCACAGGGGCAGGCAATTACCAATACAGTAATCATGGCAAGGACTCCCTGTGCCAACCCGTTATTCCCTCCCAACAGGACCCATAAAAAAAGGGTAAGAACAGAGATTCCGATTACCACCGGGACAAAAATTGCGGCTACTTTATCGACCAGTTTTTGAACGGGTGCTTTGCTGCCTTGTGCTTCTTGTACCAGTTTTATGATGCTGCTCAGTAATGTTTCGTCGCCTACTTTCTCGGCCTTGAACCGGAAACTGCCTTTCTGGTTCAGGGTGCCTGCCAGAACATACGATCCTTTTTCCTTAAAGACGGGTATCGGTTCTCCGCTGATCATACTTTCATCTACATAACTATTTCCGGAAAGCAAAGTGCCGTCCACCGGTATTTTTTCACCTGGTTTTACCAGCAGGGTGTCCGCGGGTTTTACCTTGTCAACAGCGACTTCGGCAATAGTGCCATCGTGCCTAACTATGTTGACTGTTTTTGGCTGCAGCCCAATGAGTTTTTTAATGGAGGACGATGTTTTTGATTTGGCCTTTTCCTCCAGCATCTTTCCCAGCAAAATGAAAGCAATTACCACACCTGATGCCTCGAAGTATACATGGGCATGTAATCCGCGATGATGCCATACTTCCGGGAAAAGTGTGTTGAAGGCGCTGAACAGATAAGCAATCCCGGTGCTCAGTGCTACCAGGGTATCCATTGTTACACTTCGATGCCGTATCTGTTTCCATGCATTTATGAAAAAATTACGCCCGAACCAGATCACAATCGGTGAGGCAATTACCCATTGAATATAGTTGAGATAAGGAACCGACATGAAGAACATACCCATAATGATCAGGGGAATAGAGAGAATAATTGCTCCTATTGTCCTGTTTCGTTGTTCGATATATCTTTTTTCATACAGGTCCTCCATCTTCTCCTGGGTGTCATTTGCCTGTTCAACAATCAGGTCGTAACCGATAGACTGGATTGTTTTTTTCAGATCTTCGGCCTCGACAATGGAGGGTTGGTATTCGATTATGGCTGTATTTGTTGCCAGGTTAACCGATGCGGCAACCACTCCGGGATACTTGTTGAGTGTGGATTCTACCCGGTTCACGCATGAGGCACAGGACATTCCTGTTACACTGTATTGTTTTTTAATGGTTATCATTTCAATTTGTGAAGATATCTCATTGTTAGTTTTGGCACGAACATTTGATATTGGTATTTCTTGCCTTCACGAATGCTTCCCTTCCTTCAGTGAAAGCAAACCAGGCAATCCCTGATGAGCCGGCAATATCAATCCAGGGTATTTTGAATATCTCGTAAATAATGCTGGAGAGAAGTAAAATAAATGAAAGATAAAAGCATGTCCTGGTACAGGCGGCATCTGCAATGATCGCTTCAGAACGTAACCGTTTACCAGCAGTTAATTTTAATCGCATAAGCCCATACATAGCAGCGATCGAAATGATGGAAATAACAATGCCCGCCCGTGTTGTTTCAGGCTTGTTTTGATACAATATATTCAGGATTACTCCTGCAGCTAACCCCAATGTCAGCAAGTAGAAAGCCACACCCGTTACACGTAAAGCCTGTTGCTCAAAACGATCGTGCATCGGAATATCGTTCATCCTGTTCTTTCTCATCCGAACCACCATATGAAGTACTCCTGCTCCTGAAATTACTTCGACAAAACTGTCAGTCCCGAAACCAAAAAGTGCCAGGGTTTCATCACTGGCCCCGAAGAATACCGAAAAGATGCCCTCCAGTATATTATATCCGATGGTGATGATGGCAAGTATTAAGGCAATTTTCAGCCAGCGTTCTTTATCCATTCCTAAAAACAATATAGTAGTATAACCGAATAAAATGAAAACAACCGGAACCACTAAAATGTTGCACACTGAAAAGGGCAGGTTGTGTGATCCTGAATACTGTGATCAGGTCAGGCAGGTGAACTAACGATCCTCTGTATGGTATCCTTATCGACTCCTGTTATCCCGGCTGTTGCATCGATTGATCCGGTTTCACGGAAGATACGGATCACGAATGTACTTAACGATTCACCCACTTCAATAAGATGATGGTCGGGGTCAAAAAAACGGATTGTTTGTTGCCCCCACGATTCTGTTTTCAGGCCGTGAAGCATTTCAACGCCGGCTGATTGTATTTTTCGAACACTGCCGGCAATATCTTCGGTTTCAAAATACAATTCGAACGTGTTCTTATCAGTTGATGAACCGGCAATAGATTCGATTTCATGACCTGCTTTTATCTGCCACAACGAAAGTCCGCTCTTAAACAGAATGTTGGTACCGAAATCGAATTCTTTTTCCTGGTCTAGTACTTCATGGTAAAAAGTTTCGGAAACGTTGATATCCCTGACAAAAATAACCGCAGAATGAAATGTAACAGCCATGGAATTATTTTTTCTTTTTACGCTGGTTTTTTACAAAGTAGGCAACCTTCTCTATCGAGGTGATCATATCATACTCTTCAAGATAAATATGATCCGGTACATTCAGTATAACGGAAGTGAAATTCAGAATCCCTTTAATACCTGCCTGTATAAGGGATTTTGCCATATCCTGCGCCGAATAGGTAGGCACTGTAAGTATTCCTATCGAGATATTTTTACTGATGATAATTTCTCGTAAACGGTCGACCGAATAACATTCAACTTCTCCTATCTTGTTGCCAATCTTCTTAGGATCGAGATCGAACATGGCTACCAGGTTCAGATGTGGCCTTTTGCCTACGAAATAAGCTGAGATTGCTTTACCAAGATTACCAAATCCCACGACGGCAACATTCAACACTTCCTGCGGATCAATAATCCTGCTGATCACTTTTATCAGCTCGTTCACGTCGTACCCCTTCCGGTTCGATGTGGAGTATCCGATGAACATAATATCGCGACGAACCTGCACGGCAGTAATATTATGCAGGTCGGCGAGCTCATGCGAAAAAATATGGGTTTTCCCTATGTCCAGGCAATTGTATAACGACCTCCGGTATTGGCTGAGTCGTTCAATGGTTTTTTCCGGCAGGATTCTCATGGTAGTGATAGTTAGTTTTAGTTGTCATCCAAAGGGTAAATAAAAGCAATTTTATCCAAAGAACAATATCTGAAAAGTCTCGTTTTTTAAAACCATAAAAATAGCTAAATTCATCGCTATTATTTTCTCGGTATTCATGCTGCGTAAACGAAAAATAGTCATTTGTTTGGGTAGTTCCTGCTTTGCAAGAGGTAATCAGGACCTTATTCCCATCATTCGCCGGTATATTGCCAGGAAACAGATTGAAGACAAGGTCGATTTTAAGGGCGACCACTGTTTTACACATTGCAGCGAGGGGCCCAATATGATGATAGGTTCCCGGCTATACCAGCACGTCACTACCGAAAATATTGAAGGGATGCTTGAAGAGGGTCTTAAAGACCTGAAATGATCCAAACCATGAATTTCAAGCGCGATTATGATAAATTTATAAAAGTTTAAAGTTAAAAATGAGTTGTCAGTTAAATATATTCAAATCTAAATAAACACCCCCTAAAATCCCCCTCCTTGCCTTTGCGTAGCTTCGGCGAAGCAAGGTCGAGAGGGGGACAATGGGGGTGTGTATTAAGTACAAAATTTTTATAAAACCTCTTAGTGTTGACATTATAATAGTTGTACTGTGGATCCACTAGTTTATATCGAAGCAGATAAATGTACCAACTGTTATACCTGCATCAGGATTTGCCCGGTAAAAGCAATATTTGCCATAGCCGACAGTACCCCCGAGTTAAAAATTGAACGGTGTATCGGTTGCGGTGCCTGTATCGATGCCTGTGGTCCGAATGCTATCAAATACAGGTCGTCTATTGAATTGGCCCGAAAGATCCTGGCTGAGCGCACTACAAAAATTGCTGTTGTATCTCCCAGTATTTCTGCTGAATTTGAAGATATTACCGACTATCGAAAATTTGTTCAGATGATCAAGTCGCTGGGTATCCATCATGTTTATGAGGTATCCTTTGGGGTTGACCTCATCGCAAACAAATACCTGAATTTCTTCAGCGATTTCAAAGGACGCTATTACATTACGTCCTGCGATCCGGTGGTGGTGAATTATATTGAAAAATATCACCCGAATCTCATTAATAACCTTGTTCCTTTTGTCTCACCCATGGTAGCCATGGCGAAGGTTGTCAGGACCAAACATACGGATAAAGCGAAAGTGATCTATATTGGGCCAAATATCGCAACGAAAGATGAGTCGATGCTGTATGAAGATGATGGCAAAATCGATTGCGCACTTACATTCCCCGAGCTTCGCAAAATGTTCGATGAGTTTAATATTAATGAGAATACCGTTGATTTTTCGGATTTCGACCCGCCTCATGGCTTCAAAGGATCCCTGTATCCAATTCGCAATGGGTTGATCCAGGCTGCCGATATCGATGAAAACCTTCTTACCACGTATGTTATTTGTATTGAGGGTGAGAAAAATATGCTTGAAGCAATTGAAGAATTTGAAAACAATGTCAAGGTAATACACAGACACCTGCATGTTATGTCCGATAGTATGCTATCCGGACCTGGCTTTTCAAAAAAAGGGAATAAGCTTTTTAAAGAATACCTGGTCATAACCTATGCCAATAAGCGCATTCAGAATTTCTTCAGGGCAGAGTGGTATCACGATCTGGAACAATATGCTCATCTGAATCTTCAACGTACATATAAGGCCAACGATCAACGAATACCGGACCCTCCGGAAGAGAAAATTGCTGAGGCATTAAGAGAACTTGGTAAAAGTCCCAATGAAACACTCAATTGTAACCAGTGCGGATACAGATCGTGCCGTGAATTTGCTATTGATATGGCCAAAGGCATTGTGATACCGGCCATGTGCTCAAGCTACTCTATAAGGCATACGAAAAACTTCAATGAAACCCTGAAGGAATTAAATGAGAAACTCGTGAAGACACGGGCTGAATTGCGCGAGGCGCAGGCAAAAGTGAAGGTTGAACACGATTCTGCGTTCCAGGCATCGGAACTAACGAATGCCATGCTTAATAAACTCAGGGCAGGAATTGTGATTGTCGATTATAAACTTAAAATCGTAAAAGCAAATGATCCTTTCTGTAAAATAATCGGCGAAGAGGCAGAAGAGATCAGTGAAGTAATTCCCGGACTGGTAGGGGCAGACCTGAAACGATTCGTATCCGCCGAGGTGTATAATTTATTTTCATATGTAATCTCTAATTCCGAAACGATCGATTCACGCGACGTAAATCATAAAGACCGTATTCTCAGCCTGTCCATATTTCCGATCATTAATAATCAGATCGCCGGAGCTATTGTTCGCGATATGCAGGCACCCGAAGTACAAAAGGCAGAGGTGATACGAAGGGTTTCAGAAGTAATAGATAAAAACCTGGAAATGGTTCAGCAAATAGGATTCTTGTTGGGTGAAGGCGCATCCAATATCGAAAGAATGCTTAATTCTGTAATCAAGTTCTATGAACAAAGTAAACAACAAAAATAGCCAACAGCCAACAGCACTAAGGAATAACCAATATCCAACGACTTTAATACATATCTTCCATGCAGGAAAGGTTTTTTATAGAAGTAGATTGCCAGCAAAAAAATCATGATGCCGAAAGAATCTGCGGCGATGTATTTCTGTCGGGAAGGGTAAGGGAAGAAAACCGCATTGTGCTCGTCCTTTCCGATGGAATGGGACACGGGGTCAAGGCAAGCGTTTTAGCAACTTTAACAGCTACCATGGCACTGAATTTTACCCGTGAGCATAAAGAACCTGAAAAGACTGCCGAAATCATTATGAAAACCCTCCCTGAATGCAGCGAACGGAAAATGAACTATTCAACATTCACCATAGTTGAGGTTGACTACGATGGAAAGACCAGAATACTTGAATACGATAATCCTGAATGCATTGTAATTCGCGATAAGAAAGTTCTTAAGTTGGATCGGAAAACAATTGTACTGAAAAGTGAAAATAATGCGGGCAAAAAGCTCCATCTTTCTTCTTTTCAGGCATTAAAAGACGATCGGCTGGTATTTACTACCGATGGAGTAACCCAATCGGGAATGGGAACTCCTCAATTGCCATTCGGTTGGGGTGTCGATAACCTCGGGTCGTTTGTTATTGACCTTATCAAAAGGAATCCTAAAATTTCAGCACGCGAATTGGCATCTAGAGTAATCAATGCCGCTTATCGTAACGATGGATTTCAATCGCGCGATGATACTTCTTGCGGCGTGGTCTACTTCAGGGAACCTCGCGAACTCCTGATTGCAACTGGTCCTCCATACGATGAAGTAAAAGACCCGGAAATGGCCGCTGTAGTGAAAGAATTTCAAGGGAAAAAGATCATTATGGGAGCAACAACCGGCGATATTGTTGCCCGTGAACTTGGTGTTGAAATTAAAGACGGACAGGAATTTGTTGATCCTGATCTCCCTCCGCTTTCTTATATGGAAGGTATCGACCTGTATACCGAAGGTATTCTAACGCTGAGTAAAGTGGAAAGGATTTTAAAGACCTATAATTATAAGTATGTATTAAGTCATGGGCCTGCCGACCAGGTTGTTAAACTCCTGTTGGAGTGCGACGACATAAAATTTCTTATCGGTACCCGCATCAACCTGGCACATCAGGATCCCAACTCCGGCATGGATGTCGAAATAAGGAGAACGGTAGTAAAAAGAATTGCGTTGTTGCTTGAAGAAAAATTTCTTAAAAAAGTCAATATTACCTATATCTGATTTTCGTCGTTTTTCAGATTACTCTATTTCCTGTTAAATAATATTCCCAGGTATACACGGGGGCCAAAGGCGAAATCTTCGTTATGCGAACTGTAGATCGGGAAAAGGTAGTCAAGCTTAAGAATGAATGTCAGCTTCTGCTTGGCAGAATACTCAATACTCAATGAGGGTGCACCCAACATAACTCCATAGTGACGGTAGACAACCCTGTCCGTTTCACGATCAGTTGTTGTATGCTCAACAAAATACAAATCTTTTATAACACCTCCGCCAACTGTAATTCCCAAAACAGGGTGAATCTTTTTGTTACTAACCTGGTATCCGGCCAATAGCCCTCCCCAACCGAGTTTATAGTATCCGTCCTGTTCACGATAGGGAATACTCGAAGCATACCCTTCCGTACCAAAGCGTAAGTTATTTTTCATGGTATAGGATAACTGACCACCGATTCCAGAACATATTCCGTTTATAGTCTCGGTAGAACGCGTATTCCAAAGGTAGCCGGTGTGCAGCATCATTCCACCTCTGAATGTTGTACCTGGTTCTTTCTGTTGCGCTGTGGATTGCAGAAATGTTAACAAGATCAGTATTATTGAAAGATATTCCTTCATTTTTATTGGCGAAACTAATTAATCGTTATTCATTATACAATAAGGTACAATCCTAGCTTCTTCCGGATTATTAAAATCCTGTACTTATAGTAGAAGCCTTGTGCAGTCAGGTTAAGATAAACGTGTACTATATTTTTACTCCATAATAGGCATCATTCATGTGTAAAAATAGATACGCTCACTGCATAATTGAAGCACTTCTTATTAAAATCCAGTCCACCAGGATACGTGTAAAAAATTGCTCAGATGTCCTTTCTTATACACGAACCAGTTTATATTTAAAAGTGTTCATAAAACTAATTGGAAGGTTTTTGCATGTTACTGATAGTTATTGGAAATATATCAGTTTATTCTGAGTAGATATTGATCTACTTTAATAATGACGGGTTAGGGAACTTTCATTCAGAGCCACTCTTCATGGGAAGTGGCTCTTTTTTGTTAACGGGTCTAACGGTTTCATACCGGGCTGACTTTTTCTGTTCTTGTTATGGATTAACCGATAGGTTCGGATCTTTATCGGAAGTTGAACAAATATCGTTGTATATAATCTGTTTTTTCTTGATTCCTTTTTGCATTTATTTAGTAATTTCCATCCTGAATTTTAGTACCTAATCCAGACTTAAAATGAAAACCAGTAGGGCTATACTTTTTTGTTTCCTGCTTGCTTCCATCTTTGCCTGTAAACCCGAGAAAGAGGAAGTTGTAATTAATTCCCCCGACCTTAAACTTCAGCTGATTTTTAAGTTAGAGCATGGTAACCCAAGCTATCGGCTTATGTTGAATGGTAAACCGGTGCTCCTCGAATCGGCATTGGGCATTGAATTGAAAGATATTCCATCGTTCAGCTCAGGTTTTGTCCTTCTCGGTAAAAAAATAAATACCTCAAATTCCAGTTGGGAACAACCCTGGGGTGAAGTTAAAATAGTTCATAATAATTACAGGGAACTTATTGTAAGTTTACAGGAAACCTCCGATACACAGCGAAAAATCAATATTATCTTCAGGTTGTTTAATAATGCGCTAGCCTTCCGGTATGAATTTCCTGAACAGGTAAACCTGAAAGAATTTCAGATTACCCAGGAAAAATCACAGTTTGTTCTGCCTGAAAACGATACTTCCTGGTGGATTCCGGCATATAAGAGAGAACGCTATGAATACCTCTACCGGAGAACCCGCATCAGTGATATCGATACAGCTCACACGCCACTTACCGTGAAAACCGGTGAAGGTTTGTTTCTCTGCTTTCACGAGGCAGCTCTGTACGATTATCCGAGCTATACACTGTATTCGCCTGATAGTAACACGCTGGCCCTCGACCTGGTGCCCTGGAAAAATGGTATAAAAGCCTATGTTAAAACTCCCTTTGTCACTCCCTGGCGGACAGTCCTGGTGGCTGAAAAACCAGCAGACCTCATTACAAATTACACGATCCTGAATCTGAACGACTCATGTAAAATTGACGATGTTTCATGGATTAAACCTGCTAAATACATTGGTATATGGTGGGGAATGCATATCGGTAAATATACCTGGAGTTCGGGCCCAAAACACGGCGCAACAACGAGGAATACCCGAAATTATATCGACTTTGCTGCTCACTACGGTTTCGATGGTGTATTGGTAGAAGGATGGAACCAGGGCTGGGATGGCGACTGGCTGGCTAATGGTGAAATTTTCAGCTTTACAAAAGCATACCCCGATTTTAACCTGCCAAAACTTGCAGCGTATGCAAAGGAAAAGGGAGTAAACCTGATAGGGCACCACGAGACAAGCGCCAATATTGCTAACTATGAGGCGCAGATGGAAGAGGCTTATAGGCTGTATGACAGTCTGGGCATCCGGTACCTTAAAACCGGATATGTGGGTAGTAAATTGTTTAACGGTGAATGGCATCATGGTCAATATGGCGTCCGACACTACCAAAAGACGGTTGAACTGGCTGCAAAATATCATATAATGCTCGATATTCATGAACCAATAAAAGATTGTGGTTTGCGCAGGACTTGGCCTAACCTGATGACCCGCGAAGGAGCTCGTGGCGCCGAATGGGATGCCTGGGGTCCCGACGGGGGAAATCCGCCAGACCACATTCCTACGCTGGTATTTACACGCCTGTTAGCCGGCCCAATGGACTATACCCCCGGCATCTTCGATATCGAAATTTCTTCAAAACCCAACAATAGGGTAAATACTACATTGGCTAAACAACTTGCATATTATGTTGTTATTTACAGCCCGCTCCAAATGGCTGCCGATTTGCCCGAACATTATGAAGGAGAACCGGCATTTCAATTTATTGTAGATGTTCCTTGCGACTGGGAAGAAACAAGAGTACTGAATGGTGAAATTGGCGACTATGTTACCATTGTACGTAAAGATCGTAACAGCAACGACTGGTACCTGGGAAGCATAACAGATGAGAATGAACGCGATTTTACTTTTAAACTTACCTTCTTAGAGAAAAACCAGGACTATAAAGCAAAAATCTATGCCGATGGCGAAAATGCTCACTGGCAAACCAATCCTTTGCGGATAGATATTTTGGAAAAACTGGTTACACATAAAGATACAATCCATGTACATCTTGCACCAGGCGGAGGACAGGCAATACGATTTACTCCAGTAGTGACACCAGAAGAGGTTCAATAAATAGTGAAATTAGCTTTTCCTTTTTTATAACAGGCGTTTTAGGCAAAGGAGTTATGTTTATTATCACTACTGTCCGATTAAAATATTTAATGAATGTCCGTTTTGATACCTAATTACCAGGAATACACACCCCTAAATCTCCT
>CAZWIU010000109.1:0-13251 GCA_964634105.1 uncultured Bacteroidales bacterium
ATTGGCTTGTATTTTATTTGTAACTTTTATAATACTTCTTCTTCTCATAATAAATGAAGGAATTTTGTATTTAAAATAGCTGATAAATGAGGGTCATCAATCCTATTCTTAGAGCAGGATTTGTGCTATTGTTACTGATCATCATCTCAACCAAATCGTTTGGTCAGTATCAATCGATGGAATTTGACCATTATACCACTAACGATGGTCTTTCTTTTGCTTACACGAATTGCATTTTCCAGGATACCAGAGGGTTTATTTGGATAGGTACCGGACGCGGCCTGAACCGGTTCGATGGACTAACATTTAAGAATTACCTGTTCGATGCTAATGACTCCACTTCACTATCTGGTAATGTTGTTAATGCCATCGTCGAAGATACGCTTGGCAATATGTGGATTGCCAGCAGCAATAGTCTGGATTTATACAATCGTAAGAAAGATCAGTTTTCAAAAAAGTTACTTAATGTTAAAGGAGAATTGTATAAAAATTTGGTTTTAACGACTTGTTTTATAGATAGTAAGGGATATATGTGGATAGGTACTTACGGTGCAATTTTTCGTTTCAGACTATACAACAACCCGCAGGTCAATTCTGTCATAATCGATGCTGAAAGATACACGCTCGATGAAGATGATGTATCTGATGCGAATAGAACAAACGTATTTAATTTCGTGGAAGATAAAGATCATATTGTATGGGTTGCCAGCTATAGCAATAAACTGTTTCAATTTAGTGAAAACGCGAATTCTTTTCTCCCGCTGGTAATTAACCACCCCGAAGCCAAGAAATTCAGTGATAAACAAAAAAACATGGTGCAAGACCCTGAGGGCGATATTTTCATCAATATCGAATTCACAGGTTTTTTAGCCTGGTACCGGAAAGAGAACAAGTTTGTTTTATATTCAGCTAATGGTACCAATACTGGGCCGATCGATAATTTACTATTTGGGTGCATGGCAGACAAGGATGGATCCATATGGACTTTAAGCCGGGACAAAGGCGGAATAAATATTTTTAACAAAAAAACAGGAACTTTTAAATACATTCTTTATGATGCTTCAAATCCTTATTCACTTCCTACAAATTCATTGGTAACTGTCTTTCGCGATCGCGACGACAATATTTGGGTCGGAACGGGAGCCGGAAGAGGCCTGGAAAAACATAGTCCGGGTAAGAAGAAATTTACAAAATATGCATACAATCCAGATAAATCAAACGGTTTAAGCAGTAACAATATTCTGTGTTTTGCTGAAAGTAAAACTGGTGAGATCTGGGTTGGAACCGACGGACAAGGGTTGAATAAGCTAAACAGGACTACAGGCGAATTTACTCATTACCTGAACGATCCGCATAATTCTGCCTCGTTAAGCAGTAATGCCATCATCTCTCTTTGTGAGGACAATGAAGGTGCTCTTTGGATAGGAACATTCAACGGTGGGTTATGCAAATTTCAGGATAATAAATTTACCACCTTTTTGCCCGATCCGGACAATCCTTATTCACTCTCGTACAGGCATGTCTGGTATGTTTTTGTTGACAGCAGGAATAACCTGTGGATCGCTACCTTGAATAGAGGGCTTGATCTGTTCGATAGAAAGACCGGGCGTTTTTATAACTATGCTGTAAAGCAGGGCGATACGACCAGCCTGAATAATAATGCATCATTACAGATTTATGAAGACAGTAAACATAATTTATATATTACCTCATATTATGGAGTAAGTGTTATTAATCTCAATGAATATGATTTTACCTCCATGCCTCCTGATCTTAAATTCCGGAAAATACTTCCTTCTGGGCCCAAAAAATCCTTGAGTAGTGAAATTATATATTGTGTAAAGGAAGACCTAAAAGGTAACTTATGGTTCGGGACTCAGGCCACTGGAATAGATAAATATGATATTAAAACAGGCAGGTATACTAATTATTCAACGCACGACGGACTACCCGGAAATTGTGTAAGTTCCATACAGGTTGACCGTGAGAATAACCTATGGTTAGCCACTGATAGGGGACTTGCGAAGTTTAATCCTGAGAACGGTGAAATCAGTGTTTTTGATAAACTTGACGGATTACAGAACAGTAGCCTGAAGGGATGGTCTATTACTACCAGGGACGGAGAAATGTTTTTTGGCGGGCCGGATGGATTTAACTCATTTTATCCCGATAGTATCAGGTATAATAAGAATATACCTCCTGTAATCATTACCGGATTGAAATTATTTAACCAGCCGGTAAAAATCGGAGAAGTAATTAATAACAGAATTCTTCTCGAAAATGATATTAGTGAAGCAAAAGAACTGACACTTAAATATAATGAAGACTTCATCATTTTTGAATTTATTGCCCTCGATTATACTGTTCCTGAAAAAAACAGATACGCATATCTGATGGAAGGTTTTGATAAAGATTGGATACAATGCGGCACCAAACGTGAAGCAGGGTATACTAACCTTGATCCGGGGAAATACATTTTTAGAGTAAAAGCATGTAATAACGATGGTTATTGGAATGAAACGGGCACTTCGATACGAATTATTATTTTGCCTCCCTGGTGGCAAACCTGGTGGTTCCGAATTCTTTCGGGAATAGTAATTATCGGACTTGTTATAAGCCTGTTCTTTTTCAGGATTAGTGCGCTGAGAAATCAGAAAAAACTCCTTCAGGTAAAAGTGGCTGAACGTACCCGGGAAATAGAAGAGAAAAACAAAATTCTTCAAAAGCAGAGCAATGAATTAAGCGATATAAATGTACTGCTTGAAGAACGCCAGGAGCAGATAGAAGCGCAAACAGAAGAGCTACAAAATGCGAATACCAACCTTATCAATCTGAATGCTACGAAAGATAAATTCTTTTCAATAATTGCCCACGATCTTAAAAATCCTTTCTCATCAATCCTCGGTTTTAGTGAATTATTGGTGGAAAATTATGATAAGTACGATGATAATAAAAGAAAGAAGCTTATTAAAGTGATTGACCAAAGTGCTAACAACATTTATAAACTTCTGGAAAACCTTCTGCAATGGTCACGTTCACAAACAGGCAATATAAAATTTGATCCCGAAAAGTTCACGATTGAGGAAGTTGTCAGGGCTAATATTAGTTTGTTAAACAATCAGCTCGAGGAGAAGAAAATCAAAACCATTATTGATATCCCCAAAGGCTTACAAGTTTATGCCGATAAGAACATGATTAATACAGTAATCCGTAATCTGATCAATAATGCTATAAAGTATACCGAAGAAGGAGAAATTTTTATCGGAGCAGAGAAAAACAATAAATCTGTTACTGTGAGTGTAAAAGACTCAGGTGTTGGAATGAACGAGGAGGTTGCCAAATCGCTTTTTAAAATTGGTGGAGTAAAATCAAGCGAGGGAACACGAGGAGAAACCGGAACAGGCTTGGGACTTATTCTCTGTAAAGAGTTCATCGAGAAGAACGGTGGCCAGATTGGAGTTAATAGTGAACTGGGTAAAGGATCTGCATTTTATTTTACTATTCCAACCGAGTAGAGCAACAAAATGCCATCTTGCTCGTATTATTCTACATGTTACACTAAACCAACAATTTATGTATAAACAATCCTTTCAACTGATCTTCTCAGCTATTGTAATGGCTTTGCTCGTCTTATCATGCGGTAAGGAAGAAGACAACCTAAACGATGATCAGAACGATACTATCGTTCCCCCCGAAAGTGCGTATATTGCAGATTATACTGTCGCCAAGGAGGCGTATCTGAGAAATATTCCGGAAGAGTATATCAACTGGGCACGAAACAATCTGCATATAGCTTATCAGCATACTTCGCATGGCACACATGTTTCATACGGGCTCTTTGGCTTGCAGGATTTTCAGCCGGGTGATAGGGAGTTGTTTGGAATAACAAACAATAATCCAACCACTGATAAATTGGATTTTCATGATTACGCACTGGGTGATTATGCTGAGGAAGGAACTGATGCTGCTGATCTGAGTCGTAATGAAACAGCCTTTATCCAGGCAACACGCAACTATCTCGATGATTCTCAAAATGCTGCAATCAATGTTGTTATGTGGTCGTGGTGCGATATTACAGGGCACAATATTTCCGAGAATTACCTGCCCGGAATGCAAACCCTCATCGATGAATATGGCGTCGGAGGGAGTAAAATTGGTACGGGCAGCGGTCAACGCGAAAACGCTGTCACCTTTATTTTTATGACCGGTCATGCAAATCCGGGAAGTAACGTCGGTGATGGCAATCCCAGGGACCAGGCCGAACTTATAACAAATTACTGTAAGCTTCATAATTATTTCTGTCTCGACTATTACAGTATCGATACCCACGATATGAATGACAATTATTGGGAGGATACCGGCGATAACGGAAATTCCGACAGCTATGGTGGTAATTTTTACCACGATTGGCAGAATGCTCATACGTTGGGAGAAGATTACTATGAAAACAAATCAGCGCCTGATGGAGACGTCACATGTGGAGACCACAATGACCAACATATTACAGCGAATCGGAAAGCATTTGCCATGTGGTATATCCTTGCCTGTATTGCAGGATATGAGCCCGAAACAAGTGAATAAATACCGGAATCGTAATTTTTAATTATAAGAAAAGGGGCTGTCTCAAAAGAGTCGGTTTTCGTCATTGCGAAGAAGTACCGAGACTTCGGTACGACTGAAGCCTGCCTTGCCGGCAGGCAGGCAATCTATTGATTATTAATAAAATAAGATTACTGCGCTTCGCTCGTAATGACGTTTGAAAAACCTTTTGAGACAGCCCTTTTTTATTTCACGTTTTGTATCGGTAAGTCGTTATGAGATCAGTGGCCTTACTCCAGTATAATTTTAGAATTTAATAGAATGTCTTCTGTCTGCACAGTGCAACAGTAAACACCGGGCTTTACCTTTATGCCCTTTTCATTTGAGCCATCCCATGTTTCACTTACCAAGCCTTCGGGGTATTCTTTTGACGAGATAGTCGTTATTTTTTCACCCTGAAGGTTATAAATATTGATTGTAACGAACGAGGGTTGTGAAAGGCTGAACTCAAAAGTAGTTTCCGCATTAAACGGATTAGGTTTAACCGTCAGATTCTGATTGTTTACCTGCAGGTTGTCTTTTATAAATGAGGGGCTTGTTATAACAGCAACAAGGGGTATTTTTCTGGGGCTGTGAAGCGAATCGTTGCTGTAAACATACATCGTATCGGAAAAATTTCCGGCTGTTGACGCAACAAGCTGAAAATCGATAATCATCAATTCATTGCTAAGCAAGGTGATGGGGAAACCTGTTGTATTTAGTAATGAATATGAATTGTTCGAAAATTGAATGCTATCCACAGTTAGTGTATCATACCCTATGTTCTGTATCCCTATATTAGATTCTTTAGTTTCACCGGACTCAGCTTCAATAAGTACCCATTGCGTTGTTTGTATATTTGCTCCAAGCCTTACGCCTACGGCATTCCAGGCATCTATTACGGAACGATGTTGCTGTGAGTTCTCTCCGAACAAATCAATGGCCGATTGGATTGAATAATGCGCTGCATCGAAATAGTTGGACGTAGGTTGCAGATAGGAAGTCAGGGTCCGATAGGCAATTTGTTCGGCATTTTCTATTCCTATTCCGGTTACAGAGTATGGATCGTACTGATCGTTTATACCTTGTCCTCCCTCGCTTAACAAATAATACCAATAATTTTGTACTCCGCAATTGGTATGTACACCGCCATAATCATTCTCCTCGCTTGGGATTGGGGCTAAGTCTACCCAGTAATTTCCATGGTAGGTGTCCGGGTCATAATACAATCCTGGATTTTCCATCGACCGGATAATATCTCCCATCAGCAGAACATGATCTTCTCCCAATAACCAATTGGCATTAGCAGGTCCTTTGACATACATCTCAATGGATGTTCCAAAAATATCGCTGAACGATTCATTTAAGGCGCCCGACTCATTTTCATAAAGAAGTCCCGCAGAATATTGAGTTACCCCATGGGTTAGTTCATGTCCGACAATATCAATGGTTCCCCATGAACCATAAGACAAACCGTCACCTGCACCAATAAATATCATATCCCCCGACCACATTGCATTATTTGGGGTAGTATAGCCGTCACTAAATGTGAACATCCAGTTTGCATAAGCTATTAAGCGCGAGTTGTTATTATCATAACTCAGTCGCCCGAATTTATCCTGGTAATATTCGTATGTTTTTTCAAGTACCCAGTGGGCTGCAACACCAGGCTGGTTTATAGCCAGATTAATGATGCTGTCGTTTTCGACATAATCAACCGATTCCGAAAGGTTACTACCAGCCTGTCCGTTATAGGTCGCGATCCCTTGTCCGTGTTTCGTTTCACGTAAACGGTACTTACCTGGTATAATGCTTACATCGTGGAATAGATTTCGGGGTGTTAAGCCCGTACCAACCCCATTGTTGCTGAATAGGGTACCTGAGGAGCTGCTGACCGTGATGTCGTCCAACTGCCATCCAAACAAGTTATTGTTGCCATCGGCGGTTGAGAGAGCTCCATCCGAAGCAAACGCAAACCGAAGGATGATATTATCACCCTGGTAGGCAGTCAGGTTGAAAGTAACATGAACCCAATCGTTCTGAATTCCTGCCCACCCCGGTATTCCTTCCCCTTCTTCGTGAATATAACCGAAACTATACAAGCTGTTACAGGTATATTGTGGGGATGGATTTTGCAGAACCTGCCATGAAGTTCCTCCGTCAGTTGAAATCCGCACATTCATACCGTCCCATCCGTCATAATTCTGGTAAACTTCAGGAGATTCAACACGATACCGATGATAAAAACTCAGCATCGGATTGGTCCCGGTAAGGAGGATAGGATCAGTCTCGAGAACTTCATACCACCTGTTGTCATAGCCTCCATAATTACCAAGAGTTGTATCGGCTATCCACCAGCTGTCTCCTGTGCCACCATACGATTGCCAATTAGACAGATGCCAGTACGATGTATCGTTCCATTCCGGGTAATCCTCATCCGAAATTGTTATATCAACTGATCCGTAGTAAGGGCTCAAACCCTCGGTTTCAATGTTTTCCTCGTACATTCGTGATATCTTCTTTACAACTCTTCCGTTAGTTGCATCAACGTCGACGTAATAATTTACGAAGGGTATTTTACTGAAAACTGAACAACGATAAACCAGCAGCAGGTTTTCTGCTGAATAATGCTGACTATTGCCGGCGATCATCAATTGAGAGGAACAGGTAACATTCCCTTGTTTTTTAATAATCGTTGCACTCTGATCACTGGTAAGATTAAGTTCTTTCAATGCTGCATTTATAGCCTGCTCTCCGGAAACAGAAGGAATGACATCCAGTTTAATCCCTCTGACAAAATTCCCATGGGCAAAATAAACCATTCCCGCCCTGTCGTGGAGTATGTATTGAACATCAGCAATTTCCAGATTTTTATAGTATTGTTTATAACGGGTATGAGTAATACCCGAGGGATCGGTAAATGAACTAAAAGGCCGGGCTTCATGATCATTTGTGAAATGGAAAGTATTAAAAAATTCGTTGAAAAAGTCGGATCTGGCGATATAATCTCCCTCTCTCATAATGATCTCTTTTGGCGCATCAGTAAACGTATCGCCAACGATCGTTGCATGCTGAAACTGGCTAATATTCTTGTCTTGGTTATCGGATTGGGCATAGGTGGCGAATTGATCCACCCATGAAAAACCAACAATAACTACAAGAGTCAATCGTAACAGGTGATTTTTAAATAAATATTTCATACTGTTTGATTTGTTTTACTGATCATATCACTCGGCGCTGTTTCAAAATTATATTTCTTTTCCTTGAGGGCAAATTAATTCTTTTACAAAATCATAATAAGCTGGTAACATTTTAACACATCATAGATAGTTGTATCCTCTATTTTCGGTTCAATTCTGAATCATGAAACCAAAGCACTTTCAGTCAACCTTGGAACGACAACCCGTTAGAAAGGTGAAAGGGGTGGTTTGCGTTGATTATTCTTATTAAGTAACACTAACCTAACGTAATATGAAAAGAAAATTAACCTATTTGCATGCGATGAGGCATATAGGCAGGTTATTATTCCTGTTTCTCCTATTCCTCTTTACAGCCTTGCAGCAACGAGCGCTTGGTTCGGAAAACCTGGTGCTGCAGGATGAAAAACAAACTATCACCGGTGTTATCACTGATCAGGCCACCGGTGAAGTATTGCCCGGAGTGTCTATCCTGATTAAAGGGACATCGGCCGGTGCAATTACCGATATGGATGGTAAGTATACTATAACAGCATCTCCTGAAGATATCCTGGTAATCAGCCTGATAGGGTATACCAGTCAGGAAATTACTGTGGGCGGTCAGACCACCATAAATATTTCCCTTTCCTCCAGCTTGATTGATATCGACGAAGTGGTTGTAATAGGATATGGTGTGCAAAAGAAAAAACTGGTAACGGGTGCCACCACCCAGGTAAAAAGCGAAGACCTGGTGAGCAGTCGTGCTACCCGACTTGAATCCTCGTTACAGGGACTTACGCCCGGTATGGTGATAGTTAAGCAATCGGGGCAACCCGGGTCCGATTTTAATATTACTATCCGTGGAATGGGATCGGTAAATGGCAGCGCACCCTTAGTGTTGATCGATGGTGTACCCGGCAATCTGAATACATTAAATCCTTCCGATGTGGAATCCATCGATGTACTGAAAGATGCTGCATCATCTGCAATATACGGATCGAGGGCAGCTGACGGAGTTATTCTGGTTACCACAAAGAAAGGTAAGTCGGGCGAACCGCAACTTACCTATGATTTTTACTATGGATGGGGAAATGTACCAAAGAAAATTCCTATGCTCAATGCAAAACAATATTGTGAAATAATTAATGAATCAGAAATTAACAATAACGATGATCCTCCATTCACTCAGGGATATATTGACAGCCTTGGAAAAGGTACCGATTGGCAGGAAGAGGCTTATCATAAAAATGCCCCAATGCAAAATCATTACCTTGGTATTACAGGTGGTAATGCCAGATCAACCTATTCCATGTCTGTATCCTATACTAAGGAGAGTGGAATTTTCGATTTCGAAAACAAATCGAATTATGAACGTATGGGCTTTCGCTTGAATTCGGAACACAAGGTTAAAAAATACCTTTGCATTGGAGAGAATCTGACCTATACTCACCGTGAACAGCGAGGACTTGGGGTTGGGAATCAATATAATAATTTCTTAAGGAGTTTGTTAGCAGCGAGTCCATTAATTGATGTATACGATACTAATGAGTATGATGGTTTTGGGAAATCGCATTATAACAGGGCACAGGATAACCCTATTGCCTCAATGCATTATAAGTACAATGAGATTAAGAGATATGACGATCTTATTGGAAATGTATATGCTGAACTGGAGATTATTAAAGGATTAAAGTATAGATCTGACTTTGGAAGCTCTATAAATTTTAATAATAATTCATCAGCAACGGATTCCTTCTTCATAACTCCTTTTGATGTCAATCCTATTCCGGACTATGAGCAATTCATGGAACGAAAATTCGGCTATAACTGGGATAATTATATTTCCTTCGAGAAAACACTCGGGAAACATAACCTGTTAGCCATGGTCGGTGCGAATGCACAGGATAATTGGTTCTTCAATATGGAAATAAAGGCGAATGGATTTCTTCAAAATCCATACCTCGATGAAGTGCCGTCAAATGTTGTTATGCTACCCGATATTGCTAATGATACAATAACTTTTAAAGGTGATCATGGTAAGAAAGTGAGCAGATCGTCCATTTTTGGTCGGGTAAGTTATAATTACAATGAAATGCTGTTGGCAACTTTTACAATTCGTAGAGACGGATCGTCGCGTTTTGGAAAGAACTACCGATTTGGGTACTTCCCATCAGCCTCATTGGGATATGTTCTTACCGAATCATCCCTGATGGAATCTGTTAGCTGGGTTGATTTTCTAAAAATAAGAGGAAGCTGGGGACAAAATGGTAAGGAACCTACTCTTGACGACAGGCATTTGGCAACGGTTGGTAACTATGCCAGGTCCTATGTTTTCGGAGAAGGCAGGCTTGGTGGTATGTCGCCAGATAAGATACCTAACCCGGACCTAAAATGGGAAGCTGCACAATCGATTGATCTTGGTATTGACGCACGATTTCTACGAAGTTTCGGATTAGCATTCGATTGGTACAGGGAGACCAGCAAGGATTGGATAGTAGAGGTTGTTCCAGCTGGCATATCAGGCATTCGGGGTATAAGCACTACAAATCCTTTTGCCAATATAGGTAATGTGCTAAATACCGGAGTCGAGCTCGAATTATCATGGAGGAAGAATATAAGCGATTTAACCCTCGACTTGAGTGGTAATATGGCATATAATAAAAACAAGGCAATTGATGTACCGGATCCTATCGAGGGCGAGATCAGTGCACTTTATAATGGATCAGAACGATTTTATGGGGTAAGGGAAGGCTATCCAATAGGATATTTTTATGGGTATGTAACCGATGGCTTATTCCAAACCCAGGAAGAAATTGACGCCTATACCAATGCGGATGGTGATTTACTGCAACCTGATGCTTTACCAGGTGATGTTCGACGTCTTGATCTTAACGGAGATGGTTTGATTGATACTGACGATAAAACCATGATTGGTGATCCCAATCCTGATGTTATATATGGACTTAATGCTTCTATCGCTTATAAAGGATTTGATTTTTCTGTTGTTTTTTCAGGTCAGGCAGGCAATCAAATTGTAAAATGTTACAGGGCTGAAGAGCGTGCTTATTTCAATTATACAACCGATGTTCTAAACCGTTGGACCGGCCCAGGTACTTCTGATAGGATACCACGTGTCACCGGCGGAGAAGACGATAACAATAATTGGAGGAACTTTAGTGATCTATATATTGAGGATGCAGGCTATCTGAAGGTAAAAAATATTAGCCTGGGGTATGATTTTAAAGCGTTGTGGAAAACGATGCCATTTGAGCTTTTCCGCCTGTATTTTGCTGCAACTAATCTATTAACCCTTACTAATTATACAGGATTGGATCCCGAAGTGGGTTATGGCTCATTTTACGATGACCAAGGATTACTAACAGATCCATATGCTACAGGTATTGACCTTGGTTTCTATCCAGCCGCCAGAACCTATATGGTCGGCTTAAATGTTAAATTTTAAAACTGAATATTATGAATAAGTTCATACCTATATTAATAATAGTATTGCTTGCATTGGGATGCAGCGATGACTATCTCGAAAAATACCCGTCGACCTCATTGGTAATTGAAAATTTCTATAAAACACCAGACGATGCGAAACAGGCTATAACATCTATTTATAATATGTTGCTACAGGACGACTGGTGGAGTTATTATATAGCATCGGAAATTGCTTCCGATAATTGTGCTGGAGGCGCCGGATCAGGTGATGGTGGTGGATTTCAACGATGGGACAGAGGTTTGCAGCAACCACAAGCTACTGCAAATCAGGATCCATGGAATGTTATGTATGGAGGGATTTTTCGTGCCAACATTTATTTGGAATATGAGGGACAGATAGATTGGACAGATAATGAGGAATTACAAATGCAATATCAGGCAGAAGCAAGGTTTCTCCGGGCATATTTCCATTTTTACCTGGCACGTATGTTTGGCAGTATTCCTGCCCTTGATCATACACTTACACCTGAAGAACTACCAGCAAGAACTGCTGCCGAAGAACTTTTCGCTTTTATTATAGACGATCTGAAATTCTGTGCATTACATGGACTGCAACAGCCATATGGTGCAATGGATGCAGGCAACTGGGGACGTGCAACAAAATGGGCAGCCGAAGCTTTAATTGTAAGAACTTATCTCTATTATAGCGGATATTATAACGATCCGACGATCGATAGCGATTTGTATGGCGATGTAACAGCAACTGATGCATTGAGCTACATCGATGATTTGATTGAAAATAGTGGACATGATCTGGTGCCTGAATTTGCCAGTTTATGGATTGTTCCGACCTATTCAGAACTGGGTGGAGATACAAGTCTTACTTCTTATGCTGGTGAAGTAAATCCCGAAGTAGTCTGGTCGATCAGGGTAGATATTTCTGGAAATCCATATCCCAATTGGTTTGCCCGCATGATCGGTCCGCGGAATACCAATATCGATCCTTATGGAAATGGATGGGGAGCATGGCCAGTTATGCCCGCTTTATGGAATTTATACTTGGCTGGTGATAAACGCAAAACAGCAACAATACTTTCATGGGATGATGAGGGTATTGTATATGATTGGAGTGCCCAGGGACAAGCACAATATACAGGGTTTAGCTGCAAAAAAATGGAGATTGCCTCGCAGAGAGGAGTACCTACAACAGGGGCTAACTGGCAACAGAATGGTTTTGAGGATTATATGGTGATCCGATATGCCGATGTCCTTCTAATGGCAGCCGAGTTGCATCTGCTCGACGGGGATGCTGCAACTGCCCTTCAGTATGTTAACAGAATACGCGAACGGGCATTTGGTGATGCCACTCATAACCTGAGTAGTATAACCATCGACGATATCTTTCTTGAAAGAAGGCTCGAATTGGCCTGCGAAGGTTTGAGGTGGGATGACATATTACGCTCATGCAAGGGTGATTTCTCAAAACTAAATGAAATATTAGATAATGATGATAATACAGACGACGGGGACAATTACAATACGGCCGATGTAAATAGCCTGGATATAGATGGACAGAACTGGGCTGATAGAAAAGGGCTTTTCCAGATACCACAATCTGAACTAGACCTGATGGATGGTGTTATTGAACAAAATGAGGGATATGAATAATACAATCAGATTTAACACGTCTGATTGTTTCTAGTATATAAACAATCTTGAAGGGAGGAAAGACAATTATCTTTCCTCCTTATAGATCAACCAAGTTTTATTGCCGTTCTATACAATAATCGTTTATAGGTTAGGAAGCCAACAAATATGATGTATGGCTATCATTACTGCTTCATTGAGAACAATACTTTTAGAAAGAATCATATCCTAAAGATTTGTCAAAAACAGTTTGATTTTATCTAACGTTTATTCTGTAGATGTTTCTCCTATATTTATTTAACAATAAAACATTTTAAGCGGAAGTCGAAAAGCTAACAGAGTAGACATAATCTAATTAACGTGAGTTCGATATAAGAATGTTAATTATTTAAGTGAATAAAAGTAG
>CAZWIU010000110.1:0-13206 GCA_964634105.1 uncultured Bacteroidales bacterium
ATTTATTATGAGAAGAAGAAGTATTATAAAAGTTACAAATAAAATACAAGCCAATGATAAGTTGAGAATAAAAAAACAATTTTATGCCAGGTAGATATAAAGAGAGGGTGTTTTTCCAGCTACTTCAAGAAGAGCTGTTCCTTAATGACTGCTAGTATATGAGAATAGTATAAGAATAAACGATAGCGGATGAAATTACATAATTATGAACTGATAGGGAGAGTGAAATAGAACGTTGAACCCTTATTTAGCTGGCTTTCAACACCAATATTACCACCGTTTCGCTCAATAAAATCTTTGCATAACATAAGACCCAAGCCGGTACCTGGTTCACCTCTTGTACCTTCCTGCGATTTTACTCCTCCAATAATAAAGAGTGAATTTGCAATCTCCTCTTTCATACCGACACCTGTATCCTTTACACTTACAGTAACATATTTTTCATTCTTTTCCAACTGAATCATGATTTCTCCGGCCTCGGTGTACTTAACTGCGTTGCTGATGAGATTACGCAGAACAGTATTGATCATATTCCTATCGGCGTAGACTCTAACTCCGGGTGGCATATTCGTTTTCGCAGTAATCTGCTTTTCCTCCATCTGGCTTTGCGCCAGAATAATATTATTCATAATAAGTTCATTGATTTCAAACTCCTCGGGCTCGAATTTTAAACTTCCTGTTTGTGACCGTGACCACTGCAATAAGTTATCAAGAAGTTTATATATGTTATTTGCACTTTGATCGATTATACCAATAAGATGTTTTCTTTTTGTATCATCATATTTGTCGTATTTAGCTAAAAGCACCTCACAGAATCCGAGTACTGTAGTGAAAGGATTTTTGAGATCGTGGGCAATGATCGAGAAGAACTTATCTTTTGTTGCATTCAGATTTGTAAGGTTAATGTTTGCCTCCAATAATTCTTCGGCCTGAGATTTAAGTTCTTCAGCCTGTTCCTCGATATGTTCCTGCCGCTCTTCAAGTATTACATTAATTTCGGTTAACTCAGAGCTTTGTTTTTGCAGAATTATGTTTTTCTCTTCGATCTCTTTGGTACGTTCTGTAACCATTACCTGCAGTTGTTCCTTCTGGCGCCGAAGTGTATCTACCCTGTATAAATAGAAAGCAACTATCAATGCAATAATGAGAAGGCCTGAGAGAATCCTGAAAAGCCAGGTTTTCCACCAGGGAGGCAGAATTTTTATTTTAATGGAAATCCCTTCCTCATTCCATACGCCATCGTTATTCGAGGCTTTTACTCTAAAAGTATATTCCCCCTGATTAAGATTAGTATAGGTTACCGATCTTTTATTGCCTGCATCGTTCCATTTTTTTTCGAATCCTTCAAGAATGTATTTATAATTGTTTTTCTGCGGAGCAATATAATTTAGCGCTGCATATTCAATTGTAAAAACATTGTAATTATGTAGCAGAACAATTCTATCACATTCGCTGATATGCTTGGTAATAACCGATTTTTTATCGCCTGGTTTAACAGGTTGGTTAAAGATCAGAAAATCCGTAAAATATATTTCCGGTTTTACCGGATTCGACGTAATCGCTCTTGGATCAAATACATTATACCCATTACTGCCACCAAAATAAAGATATCCCTGGCTGTCTTTAAAACAAGAACGACGGTTAAATTCATTCCCCTGTAAACCATCCTCTGTGGTATAATTTGTGAACTTCGGATTCACTGGTATATTCACTCCCTCAATAAACTTGGACAAACCATTGTTTGTGCTTAGCCACAGATTCCCAAGTCCATCTTCACATATCCCTTTAATTGAAGCATCCGGCAGTCCGTCTTTTTCATCATAGTGCAAAAAAGAGCTATCTTTCCTGATCAACACATTCAATCCTGCATCGGTACCAAACCACATATTCCCCTTGCTGTCTTCAAAAATTATATGCGCACTGTTGTAGCTGATACTTTTAGCATCGGCCGTATCATGTATAAAATGTTTAAAAAGCCCTGTTCTCTTATCGTAGATGTCAATTCCCTGGGAGGTCGATAGCCACAACTCCTTTCTTGAATTAAACATTATTGTTTGAACCCAGTCGCCAGATATGCTGTTAGGTTTCTGAAAATCAGCTTTCAGGGTTAAAAACGAGTTGGTTTTATAATCGTACCGGTTTAAACCACCATTCATGGTGGCTACCCAGATATATCCTTCCTCATCTTCGCAAATACCAAAAACATTATCACTTCCAATACAATTCTTCACATCTATAGAGTGCATGTAACGCGTAAAAGTCCCGTTAACCGGATTGAAACGATTGAGCCCGCCGGCCCATGTACCAATCCAGATAGTACCTCGTGAATCTTTAAAGATCGCCCATACTGCATCTGAACCTATTGATGCTGGATTTTTTGGATCGTGCGTATAATGTTTGAACTCACCTGAAACTTTATTCATAATGTTTAATCCGCCTTCGGTTCCAATGTATAAATCATCGCCTATCTCGTAAAAAACATTCACCAAGTTGTTATTCAACCCGTTTTCAATCCCGGGAATTTGCTTGTAATGATCGAATTTGAATAGAAGTTTATTATAATAATTAATGCCCCCACCGTATGTGCCAATCCAAATTGTACTTTGTTTATCCTTAAGTAAAGAATAGACAGAGTTGTTTGAAAGACTGGTTTCATCATAAATATTCTGGATATAATGCCTAAATATGAATTTACCTTCTTTTACGCTTTTCAGATCGAGAATATCAAGCCCTCCGTTCTCAGTACCAATCCAAAGATTTCCCTGCTTATCGTCCAAAAGTGCCTGTATTTTTCCGGAAGCTATTGTAGAAGGTGAAAAAATATCATGGGTGAAATTATTAAAGTAAGGTTTTTGCGGATCGTTATCCGAAAATTGCACAAGGCTTAGTCCCTTGCCTACTGTTCCGATCCAGATCTGTTTATCTGCGTCGGCATAAACACAACCAATAGAGTTATCACTGATGCTTCTGGGATTATTTTTTTCCGGCAGAAAGGATTTTATCGTTTTGTCCTTTAAATTGACCTGGAAAAGGCCCACTGTTGATCCAAGCCAATGATTCCCGAATTTATCTTCCGCTAAACCTGTTGTGAAAACAATTCCATGAAAACACTGATAATCATCACAAAATAAGGTTGTCGAGTAGTTGTTTATATTCAGATAGATAATATTTTCAGCTATAACAATGCACAGGATACTGTCATTTAATTGAGTTATACCATTAACATAAACATTCTGGAGGCCTTGAATTCGTTTGAAATTATCATTATCCTGATCGTAAATGTGTAATCCTTGCTGTGTACCTACAAAGAGTTTATGATTACTGGCTTCAAAGATTGTAATAATCCAGTTATTTAGCAGTGTATTTCTGTCCTTTAAGTCGTTTTTATAAATCTTAAAAGAATACCCATCGTAACGGTTGATCCCGTTTCCCCCTGTTCCAAACCACATAAAGCCCCGGCTGTCCTGAAATATACATGTCACAAAATTTTGAGAAAGACCATCTTCCCCCCTGAGATGCATAAATTTTATCTGCTCTTTCTGACCATGAATAGTTGCCAGAAGGTTAAGAAGTATGAAAAGTGATGTAATTGTTTTTTTCAAAGCCCTATTTGATTATACTGTAATTTATTAAAAAATGCCATCATTACCAACTTATGCAGAAGGATATTGAATCGCGAGACTTGAATTTACCATATTCTGATAGTGGTTTGGACTAAATGATGTTATATGGAAAAATTAATAATTTTTCTACTTTTTTGAAACATAACTCAGCATGGTATTATGACTTAGCATGCTGATTCACAATAGTTGTGTCGGATGCAGGCTTCTTTTTGGAATCTGGTAAAAAAATGATGTATGGTAACCCATAGATGGTTCGCTGTTTTGCGAATGTCTATAAATGCTTGAATTGTTAAAACAGTATAAGTAGTTTCAATAATTTCAGCATGTGCAGTATAAAAAGTACTATCCAGGTGGTTAAAAAGGATAGTGGAAGCAATTGCGCTATCAAAAAAACAGGACGCCTCCAACCAACTTTAGGTTTGGCCCGGCTGATCATATCTTCAAGGTAACTTTCACGATGCATCTTCCGGTAGTCGATGGTCAGCATACGGATGACCCTTTGGCTGTGCCATGATACCAGAAACCAAATTGTATTGAGGATGATAGACAATATTGAAAGAATGAGACGGGTAGTAACGTCATCAGTGAAACCGAATGCAATAAAAAACAAGCTACTTGCAATCAAGAAAGCCGTACTGACGGATTGAAGCCTATCAGTTTCCTTACTTAGTTGTTTGCGATATACCTTTTTTGCCGGAAATTTCATCAGCTATTCATTTAGTTTTCAATTGCCTGATCTGCGGAGCTGGTAATCTATATTTACATAGTTAAGTCTCACTTCTTGAATCAGAGCAGATCAGCTAAAATAGAAAATTTCAGAATTAATCCAACATCCTTGCAACCGGATCCGAAAACCAATGTTCAGACCATGAAAAATGTTTGCTGAAATCATTTGCTTACAGTCGGGAATTCCGCCAGGCCAAATCAAAATATTGCGAAATAAAACACCACCCATTATATGACGCAACCACAATCATAATTAATACATCCATAGCCTGTGTATTAAAATCTATTTAACAATGAATATAAGAATAAGTATACCATGTATCTTACTGTTGTTATTCTATGCCTGCGAAAATCAGAAGGATACTGAGGTTAACAAACCCATTACAGGCAAAAATCCGGAAGATATTCTATCCGCATTCCAGAATGCTTATAATCACAATTCTGATAGTTTATTATCAATCATCCTGGACGATTGGAATAAAGAATTCTCAGCAAAAGAAATTTCATCGCTTTCAGATGATGCAGAAAAAGCTATCTATTCCCTGTTTTCCGATTTCTATAACCCTTTTAATATCGATAAATATGGTGAACATGAATGGGGAAACAACATGTACGCAGGATATCAATATGCCATCGTACAAAATTCAATATTATATTATATAAGTGATGAAGAGCCTGATTATGAAAATCCTGACACAATAATAGATTTCAGGCCTTCGATAAATTTTGAAGGGAAGAAGATATTGTATTTGTGCCCCAACTATCATGAAGCGTTATTGTATTTTCTTGATCCGGAGTATAATCCTGAAGAAACCAAACCCATCTTTGAGCCTGTATGTGAGGAAGGGTGGAATCATTTTGAATTCCTGGCGCCAACCCTTGCTATACTGCCCGGACATTGGGGAGGTTACTGGCATATTGAAACTCATCCCTTTATAAGCAGCGTACAATTTAACAACAGTTTAACGGAAGCAAAACTAAATTTCAGGATTGGCTATATGTTTGGTGAAGCGACCTATAAAAAAGATGACAACACATGGAATATGACCTCAACTGCTATCACCGGCATTGAAAAGTAAGAATAGTAAGGAGGAAATTTGTTTGATTATATGGAAGGATAGGATAATGCATGTCTGCTGAGGTATTAGGCAAATGCAGGGATTAATGGAACTATACAACATGTTTCCTGTCCTTCCTTTAATCCATATCAATTAAACACCCGCTAATAATTTTCTCCTCTGAGTTCCATAAATGCTTTCGGATGTTGACATGCAGGGCATACCTCCAAAGCAGAAACAGCTTCATATACGTAACCGCAATTACGGCATCTCCACCATACTTTACCATCTTTCAGGAACATGGAACCATCTTCCAGGTTTTTAAGCAGCCGGCGGTATCTTCTTTCATGTTCTTCTTCTACTTTGGCTATCATTTTAAAAGCAATGGAAATTTCGTTGAAACCTTCCTGTTTTGCAGTTTCGGCAAATACCGGATACAACTCGGTCCATTCTTCCTTTTCACCATCCGCAGCAGCTTTCAGATTTTCAACCGTAGTGCCTATTATCCCGGCCGGATAAGATGCAGTAATTTCTATCATCCCTCCTTCAAGGAATTTAAAGAAACGTTTCGCATGCTCTTTTTCCTGGTTAGCAGTTTCCTGGAATATAGCAGCTATAATTTCATAGCCTTCTTTCTGTGCTACACGCATAAAAAATTCATAGCGGTTTCTTGCCTGCGATTCGCCTGCAAATGCTTTGAGCAGGTTCTTTTCTGTTTGAGTTCCTTTTATACTTTTTGCCATTATTTTAAGTGTTAGGTATCCATTTTAATAAATTCTGCCTTTGCTGTTCCGCAAAGCGGACATGCCCATGTATCGGGGATATCGGCAAATGCGGTTCCCGGTTTTATGCCTGCATCCGGATCGCCTGTTGCAGGATCGTATATATACCCGCATGCCGGGCACTTATAACGGACAGAACTTACGCTTTTAACTTTTTTAGTCAGTTTTGACCTCTCAATGTAGGTTGGCGCATTTTTAGGAGCAAATCCTTTTTTCACTTTCCTGTAATATGCATAGGTCAGGGGTTCAGCCATGTCATCAATAACTTCAGACTGCAATAATTCACCGATAAAAATGAAGTGGGTGCCTACATCGAAAGTCTGAACCAGTTTACATTCCATCCATGCAATAGCATCTTCCGACACAATTGGCGTGTTAGTAATTCCGATAATTTTTTTTACTGATTGAAATTTATCGAGATCCCTTCCCGATCTGTATCCAAAGGCTGCAATTAACTCCGAAGAAGCATCCTGTTTTAAGATTGAAATAGCAAAGCTCCCGTATTCCTTAATAAATTCGGCTGAGTAATTATTTTTACTGCAGCAGACAGCAAATTTTGGAGGTTCGGAAGTAACCTGAAATACGGCATTCGAAATGAAACCATTTGCCTTTTTTTCATTACCGGCGCTGACAATATATAACCCATAACTGATCTTAAAAAGCGATTCAACATCGATCATAAATTACCTATCTTAAAATTCAACTACCTTTTAAATGAGCTGTAAAGCTAATCTATGTTTATCAATTTATCTTCCCGATTCAGTGAGTTTAGATTGATTCTATTTTGCTGCGATAAACAATATTTATATTTTTGATTCGTATTAATACTACTACTAACCCTAAGACCAATGAAACGTTATATTGTATTATTCTTCATGCTTTTATGCATGACAGGAATCCGATCGAATCCATCTTTTACAATCAGCAGTAATCCTTACCTTACAATCTTTGCATTTCCGCATGATATCTTGTACTGGCCGACTTCGGCTGTATATCTCAACTTTCAAAACCAGAAATTACCCTGGCAGGGAAATGTGACGGATATCACAGCACGACCCTCTGAGAGTTATGTGAACAACTATGCATTTACCGAATTTGAAACTCCTGAGGACTATTCAGGAAACCCTTCCGACATATACTCATGGTCGATGTTCAGCGGATATGCAAAGCAACGCACCTTCGGAATGGGAGGTTTAATGACAACTACGTATGGCAAATTTCTGGGCGAACTTGCTATGACTTCGTTAAATATGGAACAGGAAGCTGAAGGTGTAGCCCGATCAGAAGAAGATGGAGGAGTATACCACATTGTTCCGTTTAGCAGTCTGACAAAAGCAGCACAATATAAATTTGAAGGCAAAATACTTTTCGCCAGGCAATTGTATAATAATCCTTTCGGTCTGAAGATTGACTATGTAAGAAAACAATCGCTGCGGCCGATAGGCTATCTGAATTTTACACTGAATGGTGTGGAATATGAAACCGACCACCTGACCTGGGGATGGGCAAATCAATCCTGTAATCATATTTTCGGCTATAGCCATATTAATACCGACGCTTTCTACCAGAACGATTATACTGTTTATAATGGTGATCAGCTCGATCTGCAAGCCAGTTACGAATTCAACGGCAACTATAAAACAGGAATCCGATACCGGCTGATAAATGAGCTGGGTGATGAGTATTATTGGCGTGATGATACATCTTCCCTGTATGCTGGAACATACATGAGAGATCCTGATTGGATGTCGAAACATGCTGAATACTTCATCCGTGCCTATTCAAAGGCGCGATTTATCGAGACAGGAAACCTTGGTGCCGGCATCCTCTTTTTTGGACAGTATGGAAGAAACAGAAATTTCGATGTAAACAGAACCTCAGAAAGTGAGCCCAATTCGCAGGAAATAATAAATACCTATATTGTTGAGACCAATCCTTTCTTTAATTTCAAATTTGATAAAGGTTACATCGATTTTGGACTGCTTATAGAAGAGGAATATTCTCCAATGAAAAACATTCATAATGCATGGAATGAATCAACAGGAAGTGAAGAAGAGGGTGTGTTGTGGAATTCATCGCCCTACATCGGATGGACACAACCCTGGGAATCATTCTCTAAAGGGCATGAATTGTTCTTTGCCACAGGAGGCGAAGCCTATTCATCAATTAATATTTATAAAAGATATAGCATGCAGTTAAGCTTAACATTATTAAAGAAATATACCAATGTCCGAAAAGTTTATGGCGAATCCCATGTACCTGAGGATGGTGGTAATTACGAATTTGATAAAACTCATATCCGGAACGATAACCGCAATGAGACATGGATGACGGGCAGCGTTGGTGCTACCTGGGGTAAGGGACCCATCCAGCTTATTGGGATTCTGCAGTTCCCCCTGGCATATCTTAACAAACGTGGCACTAAGCTTAAAAATGTTGAAAACCAGGTGCTTTTCGAAAATAACAAGAAAAATGTCTGGCAGGTACAACAACCCGCATCAATCCGATTGCTTATTGTATGTGCCCTGAGCAAACCCGAGGGACACGGAAAACCTTAAGAATATATGGTTGAAGCCGTTTTTACTCTATTATTAATTGACTTACATAATCCAATAATTCGTTATAGATCTCAATTTGTATTGTGTCGCGTTTTTTTATAGCAAGTTCTTTTGTGTTGAAAATATTGCTCAGGTAGTACCTCCTGACAAAAGGATACATCGTAAGAATGGCATCGAGCGGATATAACCGGTAAAAGGTAAAAATGGTTATTCCCGCCAGGAATGAATTCAACAAAAATGCATTTATTCCTTCCTGATAATAACCTTCTATTACTTGGCCCGAGCCAGGTATGATAGCGCTTGAAAGCATTGGAATATTCATATTCCTGTTCGCATTTCTTGATGCTTCTCTATATAATTCTTCAATGTAACATGAATCATACCCGGGACGTCCCTTGAGAAAATCTTTCAAATGTATTTCGGACCGAACAAAATCATGGATTTGAAAATAGGCAAAAGCATAATAAAAATGTGTTTTATTTGTAACGTATTCCGATTGTGTGGGACGAAGTTCAGATAATCTTATCAGTGCATTTGCAGGTTTTTCATAAATAAGATATAAATGCACTATCCTGAAAAGTGTTTCATCGAACAAACTATCATGTTGCTCCTTTTCAGAAATCGTTTCCAGATATTGTATAGCCTCGTCATATAAGGACATCTGAATACAACATTCAGCCAGCAGCTTATAAGCCGGAATTTTTAATGAATCATTAAAAAAGACTGCACGTTTTGCTTCCAGCGTTGCCTGTTCATAGTTTTGGTCATCATACCATTTACAGGCCAGCAAGTATGCATCAGTAGGTGACTGGGCAGTAACGATTACTACTGCATGAATGCTGATTTCAATAAGAGTAAGAAGAATCAAAAATCGTTTCGATAGTATTTCGAACATTTGTCCGCAGATTATGATTTTTCATGTTAGCTGCCTTAAAAGAACCATACAGGTTACTGATGTAGAAAGATGCGGAAAGTGTTGTGAATATCCAGGTATAGGGCTGATCAATGCCATAAAGCGTAAATCCCCGGTATGCCTGCCATGCTGTTAGCCCCACAACCGCTATGGTCATGAACCCGTCTCTCCAATACCCGGAATACATTTTACCACTTCCCGGAACGACTGCTGATAAAAACATACTCAGGTATGGATTTTTATAGTTGAGACTTTCAATTTCCCGGATCACGTCCTTATAAGGATTTAATATATTTTCATTGGATACACATTGGGATTCTTGTGATGCATTTTCCCATCTGTTCGCAAATAAATCGGCGCTTACAGTAATAAATAACCGTTGCTCGGATGAAAGGTTCTTTGAGACCATACTCAGGTTTTCTGCCTCATCATAATTAGTATTCTTAATCAGGAGTTTGCTATATATCAGATCTAATGTGTCATTACAGGCAAACCCCTCGGGATAGAATGATTTAAAGGTTAAAACTCCCGATTGAAACTGCTTGCTTTTTAGATATGAATTGAAAAGCTTAAACTGACAATTGCTATTACAACTGCCTAAGAATGCTGCGTGTTTGTATTCATTAATTGCCAGGAAATACTCTTGATTATTGTAAAGATGATCGGCAAACTTAAGTAAGTGTTCTGCATCATATACATTCTGTGAAAAAGAATATGAGAATGAAAATCCCAGTATTATAATCGCATTTATCTTATTCATAGTTGTGATCCCTGACTTCATCAATCAATAAGCCTGATTCCGGATCGACAGGATAATTTCGACTATTTCTTCCGTTACAGCGCGTTAACCTGTCGATCGTATTAACTATTCCAATGAAGAGCCCTTGCTGGTGTATGGCAATAATAGCGTATTCCGAACAGGAAGGTATAAAACTGCAATTGCCGTAATCTTGTGAAGAAATGTATTTCTTATAAAACCGAAACATCCAACCGGATACTATATCAACTTCCTCGTTTTCCTGTCGAGCATCTTTCGCATATAGAATCTGAGTTTTGACAGCAGGTCTAAGTTTTAAGGATAGTATTTCATTGCTGGTCTGGGCATTCACCATAAGAGATAAGGAGAAATATATCAATCCGAAAAATACGCTCTTCATAAGCATAACAGGTTAGCTTAATGGCTCTAAATTACGTGAAGTATTATAAAAGTTCTAACAGAATATCACTTAAATCTATAATTGAAAGAATACTTCAATAATTATATGCATTTTGAAATATTCATTTTAAAACACATATCGCAGCCCGATTGAAAAATCAATATCGCCGGTATTGGCAAAATTGAGAAAATAGCCTTGTTCGGTTAATTCCTCGACACGACTTTCAAAGTTGCTATCGTCAGGAATGTAGATCAGGTCAAGATCAATAGCTATGGATTTGCTTATATTAAGCGACCATAAAAAACCTGCCGACAGGTAGAATTTCTCGTAGGTTTCTTTTACAACATCTCCATAATTGTTCTGTGCATTGATTATTTTTGTATTTCCATAGTTAGCAGTTATCCTAGGCCTGAATTTGTAGTTGCCGGAACGGAGATAGCACCTTAAACCGACATCATAAATTAGGTGTAACTGCAATGCTGGTGCCTAGCCCGCCTGTTGCATAAATGACATTGAAAAGCTTCAGGTCGAGATTAGCCCCCAGAACACCGTATGGCGATCCCATCCCAATGCCTAAAGAACCGTTGCTATTATATGAATGTTTTTTTTTACCTCGGTTATATCATTGGTGTTTATTGTCATGGACTTACCCCCGGCCAAAAGCAGCAGGACGTTTTCAGGATCCGCTGTAACAATGCGTGCTTTATATACTTTCCCTTCCTGTGTTTTAATAATATAATAGAGTTTCGAACCGGTTTCCACGTCGGTAAAAAGCTCCGTTTTGTTGTCCTGAGCTGAAATACCTGAAAAAAAATAAAAATAAGAGAGCAATATAATATGGATGATAAGTCAGTATATTTATGATAATTCAATTAACTTATAATAGATAAGGCAAAATAAAAATTCTCATAAACAGATAAGTACCTGTTGAGAATTTATTCCTGCTAAAAGCATTCTGTCAGGTTTGTTTTATCCTTTGCAGAGTTGATGCAGTTAATGGTGTTCTCTAATTTCTGAATACGGTCTTTACATATATCTATCCTGTTCTTAAGATAAGCTCTACGATCGTCTTCATAATCGAAACCAGGACCATAATAAGGCGTGTAATAGGATGGGCTGCTTGCTACTGCTGCACTCATTAAGCAAACTTCCCCGCAAAATTTGGCAGTATTTTTTGCCCTTATCTTGTTAAGTTCCTGTTTGTACTTTTCCTCAGCAACCTTATAGATATTCAGACTGTTCTGGTAATATTTCAGTTTCTGATCGTCCGGTACTATTCTGGCATTGATGGAATAAACATAGGCTGTCTTATAACAGGTTTCGTGAATATCGCATTGCATTGGATTTTCAACACCTCTGCGCAATAATGCTTCGGTGATTTCATCGTTTTCAAATTCAGCGCTTATATACACGTACGATTCATCGCCGGGTTCCTGTACAATATTCACATCTCTATCGAGAAGATCTTTTACAAGTTTGGTATCATTATTCGATACAGCATAATAAATACTCGACTTACCCGAATTATTTCTGAGGTTAATATCGCATCCCAGATCCATGAGTTTTTCTGTCATATAGGAATTCCTGGCGATAATAGCCTTCAATAAAGGATTATTCCCCTGGTTATCGATTAAATTGATATCAAGGCCATGTTGTATCAAGAAATTCGACATAGAATCACAACCAGACTCAATAGACAAGTGTAAGGCATTTTCATTCAGTGCGGTTATCTTTTTATAGTCGGCTCCTTTGTCGATCAAGAAATAAGGCAGGATATCGCAGGAAAAAAGCACACTGTAATGGAAAGGAGTGTACATCTCGTTATTGGCTTTATTTATATCAACTCCTTTTTCAATCAGGAAGAAAGTCATTTCATCTGTTGTACAATTTTCAATAGCATAATGCAGGCTCGTATTCCCATGATAATCCGTGACATTGATATTTGCCCCATGATCAATAAAGAACATAGCAAAATCAGTCTTGTTTTGCTGCAGACAATAAAGTAAGGGTGTCTTCCCCATATTATCCCTGGCGTCGATTTTAAAACCTCTTTCAAGATACTTCTGTGCTTTTTCTTTATTATTTCTGCTGACACATTTGGTGAGTTTCGTGTATTCTTTATCCGTTTTTGCCTGAGGATATATATACCCAATTAATACAATACTCAGGAAAAAAATCAGGTGGACTCTTTTCATAACATCTAGGGTTTTTGGCTTGATCTTAATTAATTACAATCTCTAACATAAAGAATGCGGATTTACGCATTTTTTTTATTTTCTCCAACGGGTAGGAAAAATATTGTTTTATGATTATCCGTAATTGTACCTGAATTTGCCATACCATGTATCTTCTATGGCAGCATCCATAAGTCTTTCAAATAAATTAAAAC
>CAZWIU010000111.1:0-13071 GCA_964634105.1 uncultured Bacteroidales bacterium
TAACTAGCTTATATGCGATCATATATTGCATTATAACTCAACTTAATGATAAATAAATGAAATAAAGTTGCCTGTTATTACTATACCAAATTAAAACCTTCTTCACTGAAAAGCAACTAGTTCCCTTAAAAATTATGCCGATATATTCAGAAGGAAAGCGTTAGGGGAATGTGGGGCAGTAAAACAATAAAAACTCCCGCCCCTATAATGTTGAACTGATAATCCCGATAAATCGGGAGTGTAAATGTTGAATTGAATAAATAGAAAGGTTTTATTCCGAAATATCCAATATCCAATATCCAATTCTCAATATCCAATATCCAATTCTCAATATCCAATATCCAATATCCCTGTCCGATTGCGTCGTTCAGGCGGGCAATATCCAGAACCCAGTACCGCGCATATTACCCTGTTTTCGCTCTATGCTCTCTGCGGTTAAAAAAATAAACCACGGAGTTTCACAGAGTTTTAAAGGAGTTGCACTGAGGAATATAGCTAAAGGCTAACAGCTAATAGCCAACTGCTAATCGCTATTTCACAATAGAACCACTCATCCACCTGCTTTGCAATTCTATGGTAAAAGTACCAGATGCCAGGTGCCGGGTCAATCATTTTTCTACAACAGGAATACATATTCATGTTAGTGTTCTTGCCGGAATAGGAATATATTTGTATAAACACGGGACCGTTTGTTCCTGGTAGTTTAACAAGCGGGATATACTACCTGCATTCGGTCTTCTGTGCGATAGAAAAATTAATACTATTCCGATGAAAAATGTATCCATTTTATGGTTGGTCGCCCTGCTCCTGTTTTCATGCCAGTCCGGCCACCAGAAAAGCAGCGATGATCAGAAGCAGGCTTTATCTGAAATTATTGCCGTAAATAAAGGTGACGTGGACTTTAACACGTGGTTTCTTGATAAAACCATGCGGCTAGATTATTACCATACCGGCAATGCAAAAGAAGAAATTTTTGCGATCGATAAAGTCCTTTCTGACAGTATATGGCCGGGAAGCAAAAAGATTTTAATTGACAAGCTGGAACTCGGCCCCTATTTCTTTGAAGTATTGGATAAAGAATCAAAGATTCTTTTATACTCCCGGGGATTTTCATCGATTTTCAGCGAATGGCAAACCACTCCTGATGCCAATGTTCAGTGGGGTACTTTTCATGAGTCATTGCGCTTTCCATGGCCCCTGAAACCTGTTGTAGTAGTAGTAAAAAAGCGTAATGCCGAAAATAAATTCAAACAGGTATGGAGTACCGATATAGATCCGTCCAGCCGCCAGGTTAACCCGGCCAGCAAAACTCACAGGGAAAAAGTTGATGTTATACTTGATAATGGTCCGGTCTGTAATAAATTGGATATTGTCATACTGGGCGATGGTTACTCTGCAGAGGAAATGGAGAAATTCAGGCACGATTGCAGCCGTCTTTCTGAGGTTCTGCTTTCTACCGAACCATTTAAATCACAACGAATGAGTATAAATATCAGGGCGGTTGAAACTCCTGCATTGCAACCGGGTGTTAGTAAGCCGCATCATGGGGTCTTCAGGCGTACACCGTTATCAGTAAGTTACAGCACGTTCGATTCGGAACGTTACGCATTAACATACGATAATAAAACTATCCGGGATATTGCATCGGCTGTCCCCTATGATTTTATGGTGATCCTGATAAACGAAAGAACGTATGGCGGCGGTGGTATTTACAATCTATACACAACGGTATCTGCCGATAATAAATTTGCGGGTTATATCATGGTCCACGAAATGGGACATCATATGGCCGCACTTGCCGATGAGTACTATACTTCAGCTGTTGCTTATGAAGCTCCTGATATAAGCATCGAGCCCTGGGAACCCAATGTTACAGCATTGCTTGACAAACAAAACCTAAAATGGAAGAACCTGGTCAGTGATGATACACCCATTCCTACACCATGGAATAAGGAAGAGTTCGACGCTTTTAGTTATAGTATACAAAAAGAACGCGATAGTATCAGGGCAAACCATCTTCCAGAAACCGTTATGGAAGAACTGTTTACCCGGGAACTTATTAAGGAGAACGAATTCTTTTCCACAGAGCAGTATCGCGGTAAAGTCGGCGCTTTTGAAGGAGCTAATTATAACGCCAGGGGCATGTACCGCCCCCAGCTCAATTGTATTATGTATACCCGTCATGATTGTTTCTGTAAGGTATGTGAGCGAAGTATTTTAAATGTAATTGAACAATATATCAATTAGTATACCCGCAAATAGAGTTGGCGCCTTTGCTCGTATTCAAAGATAGCACGCCTGTTTGACTCCGCCTGGACCGATCTTCTGGTTGATATAGCATTGTATTTATACTATATTTCTGATTTTGTTAGTTATTATCTGAAATTTAATTGCGCAACAGACGCAGCCTGGCCCAAACGCTATAAAATACAAAAACACGGCAAGCCGTGTTTCTGTATCGCCATTTCGATTTTTAATACCTTATTTCAAAGCCGGCACCATGTCAATGCCTGACACTCTGTTTTTGAGGCTATTCTAATCGAATTCAAGCCGGTTGATCTTTTCCCGGTATTATTCATGTGCAAGCCTCCTTGGTCATCCGAACTGGTTGCAATTTGCTTGTAAAATGCAGCTGAAAGATTACCCTATATCCGACTGGATTTTCTCACTGCTTAATAAATTTGAAATGGTAATTTTCATCCGCACAATTAATCACAATTGTATAGATACCCTGGGGTATGTTTCCAATGTCAATTATACCATTTGAGTCAATGTTGTTCTTATGGATCAATAAATTACCCTCAATGCTGAAAATCTTTATGCTTGCATCGGATTGAAGATTTTTTATTTGCAAATACGATTGTGCCGGATTTGGGAATACAACAATGGAAGATTTTTGATAATCTATGGTTGATGAAGTTTCGTTCCATTTTGCATAGAGTGTGATATCCTTGGTCACTCGATTAACATCGAAATCCCATTTAAATTCAAATAAGGTATCAGAATACCATCCACCAAAGAATAAACCCTCTTTCGTAGGTGCTACAGGTTCTTCAATTTTTGTGTTATATAATGCAATAATCGTATCCGGAGTATAATTACCTCCGTTGGAATTGAAGCTGACTTTGTAGGAATTTGGGCTCCATTTTGCATACAGCGTAATATTATGTTTTATCGTATCTGTTGAAAAATTAAAACTATCAATATATTCGGGTTGTCTATACCACCCTGCAAATGAATGCCCGGTTTTTGTAGGATCGGGAGGAGCAGTTGCCAATGAATCGCGGTAGGTCATAATGGTTGAATTCTTAATAACTCCTCCCATAAACTCTAATGATATATACCGGGTGGCTGTATCGCGGAAAAGGTATGGTGTAAACGATTTAAAATCCTGCTCCCAGACTGACCATTGATGCCCCCCTGAATATTCCCAGTAATGTACTGTAATTCCGTACTCCCTGAATAAAGCCAGGGTTTGCATTCCAATATCATATGTTATATCATATTTTGAACCCTCTGCAAAATAGAAATATCGTATACTTTTTTCCATATCTGCTGCATCTGTCGCAAGGAGAGCTTCAGCCTCAGCCAAATTTTCCGCTGTAAAATATCCTGAACTCATAATGGCTATATATCCGAACATATCGTAATGTAGAATTGTTGTTTCGAGCGACTGAGCTCCTCCCCATGAAAGTCCGCCCATACCCCTGTGATCCTTATCGGCTTTTACCCTATAGTTTGATTCAACATAGGGAATTATGTCATTAAGCATTTCATTGCTAAATATTTCAGGAGAAAGGTTTCTGCCATCGGGTGTCACTAAAATCATAGGAACCGCGATTCCATGTTCAATATAATAATTGAGCACTGTGTCGGCTTTACCTGCCCGCATCCAATACGTGTAATCTTCACCTCCGCCATGCATCAGGTATAAAACCGGGTAGTGGTTTGTATCTCCCACATCGTTATACCCGGCGGGAGTATAAATAATCATATTACAATCATCGTTCTGAGTTGTAGAATGGTAAGTCACTGTATCAACTATGCCACCATTGGCTGAACCAGTATAACAAATCATCCATACTAATAAAATAGTGAGGATTGGTTTGATATACAAAGCATCCCATCTTGAGTAGTTAAAGTTTTTCATCGTTAATTTTGTTTTGATTCAGTTCTAAAATTATATAAATCATCAGATCTTTAAAAGGTTGATTTTATATTGATTAGCTGTCATCCGGAGAACGTTTCATCGGAAAAAATGAATCCGGTATTTCCTTGATACTTTGTTTTATGTTCAGACTCGTTGTGGCTTTCTCAATGATTCCCGGCTTTTGCGCGAAAGTCTCATATATTTAGTAATCAACTTTTGCCATTATTTTGGGACAAATTCAACGTATTGATTTTATGTTGAATGAATCACACGCATGTCTTCAGGTTCAAGCGATCCGGAGTGTACTATCAAATTCTGGTCATCTGCTTGTAAAATTTGCTCATACGACATTTAAGTACAAAATTGATACAATAGTGTCTATCACGGCGATAAAATTCTCTATCTTTAAGCGACCTGTTTTTCTGGTACAATTACAATATAGAACCAGTAAAAATTTGTATATATTGAAAAAATAACTCATTTAATACCTTAAAAATGAATGATCTAAAGAAAATTTCCAGCAGACGACTACTCATAGTGCAACTAATTTGCATCATGGGTATACTAAGTTTTATCTCGGCCGATACTTTCGCTCAGCTGGTGACAAACGGCAGTTTTGAAAGTTCAGCTACGGGAATTGTGAGTTCGACCGATGTTGACGGCTGGTTGATGCAGGTTGGCAGTGTTACTCCGGCGCCGGTTTTTGAAATAGTAGATGATACTGTTCAGGATGGGAGCCGTGCGTTAAAAGTTACGATCGACGGAGTCGGAACTAATCAATGGGATATACAGGTTGTTGCCGACAGCATTCCTGTAACGCCGGGTAATATCTATAACTATTCGGTTTGGGCCAAAGCTGAAACAGCTGGTGCCCAGGTAAACTTTACCGTAGGAAATTATTCCTATGCGGAATATGGCGCTATTCGTCCGGCAACACTCACCACAGCATGGCAGGAGTTTAAGCTGCAATTTACTGTGAGTGATGACCAAACCTATATCCGGGCACCTGTTCATTTGAGCTATGCAGGTAATACCGGAAATGTTGTTTATATCGATAATCTGAAGATTGTGGATAAAAATTTTGGCAGAGCACCCATCATTGTCGAAGCTGAATCCGGCGTAGCTGGAAGTCAGTTTTCGGTTCTTATTGACGGCAGTACAACGTATGTCACTAACCCTACAAATCATACCGGCTACACCCCGGGCGATACCGCCAGAATGATTACCTATGAGGTGACTTTCCCCGATTCGGGAGCCTACAACTTGTTCGCCAGACTGAGGGTCGGCGCTGCTGGGTTTGATGACGACAGCTATCTTTCGCCTAAAGGTTTTGGTGTGAAGGATGAAACGCTTACTGACGATTGGTTTTTGGTAAATGGACTGGCAGGAGCTGGTTTTGCTGATTCTGCCGACGTGGTGGATGAACAGGGTACATTGGGTAACAGTGTCTGGAAATGGGTGAATGTCACAAAGAATTTTTATCCTTCCACGTATGACACTTTCTTTGTCGAAATAGACAGTCTTACCAGAACATTTCAGATAAGCAGCCGTGAGAACGGTCTGAGTATCGATAAATTTGCTTTCGGGAAAGCCTGGCTCTATTACAGGGTCTATGACCTTGATAATGGATTGCCGGGGTCGGAATCCAAAGAACCTCCTGAACCAACTATGTTTTACCAGGGTCCTCCGTTTGCTCAGGGAAAGGAGAAATTTCTGGGGAATGCTTATGGTGACGTTCCTGATACCGTGTTTGTCAATTACTGGAATCAGATTACACCGGGAAATGCCGGAAAATGGGGATCCATTGCAGGTTTACAGGATACAACACTTTGGAACTGGACCAGACTGGACTATATATACAACCTGGCTAAAGATAATAATATGATATTCAAAGATCACTGCCTGATCTGGGGCTCACAGCAGCCATCGTGGATATCAACTCTCGATTCTGCCACGCAGCGGCATTACATCGAAACCTGGATACGCCAGGTTGGCCAGCGGTATCCCGATATGGATATGGTAGACGTGGTGAATGAACCGATTGCATCTCATAACCCGCCTGATGGACTTAACGGTCGTGCAAATTATAAACAGGCCCTGGGTGGCGATGGTGCAACGGGTTACGACTGGGTAATCACTGCCTTTGAAATGGCGCGAAAATACTTGCCCAATACCAAATTATTGCTGAACGATTATGGCATTATCAACAACAATTCTGCCACCAACACGTATCTTCAGATCATTAACCTGTTAAATGAAAGGGGACTGATAGATGGTATAGGGGTTCAGGGCCATCGTTTCGAACTGGAAGGCGGGGATACAACTACCTTTAAGTATAACCTTACCCGGTTGGGTGAAACCGGTTTACCTGTGTACATTTCAGAATTCGACCTGGGAAATATAGGCAATACGGGTACACCCGATGATGCAGTACAATTGCAGTTATACCGCAAGATATTCCCGCCAATCTGGCTGCATCCTGCGGTGAAGGGCGTTACCCTGTGGGGATACCTGGAAGGTCAGATGTGGCAGACTACCTGCTACCTGGCGCATGATAACGGTGAACCAAGGCCGGCCTTAGACTGGCTGGAAGACTTTGTTAAAACAACCGACTTCCCATCTGCTGTTGATGGTCCTGAAACATATGCTTATGAAGGTTCAATAGTTCATTTGGAGCAGAATTATCCGAACCCGTTTAGTTCTTATACCACTATTGAATTCAGTATTCCCGAATCAGCAAATGTAAGCCTGAAAATTTATGATATGTTGGGTAAAGAAGTTACAACCCTGGTAAATGAAAAATTACCTGCAGGAGCATACTCGATCGACTGGAATCCTGAAAATGCCAATGGTAATAAGGTGACATACGGCACCTATTATTATCGTCTGGTTGCAGGTAATAACGTAGTTACCAACTATATGCTGTTCATTAAATAGTCCTGCACAGGGTGATTTAATGAAGGAGTATAATTAATTGAGAATAAATAAAAAGGTGGTCTGCTGAAACAGATCACCTTTTTTATTTTACTGGCACCGGGAACGAGCGGCAGATTTATTTTGAATAGGCGTTGTGCCGTTGTGCATTTTTTATTTCATGTCGATACTTTCCTTAATACAACCACTTTATTCAGCCTCCGATTTCCTGACTTATTTCTGAATACTAAAAATATAGCCGGAGTTATTCATAAATTTCATGAATGACTTGAACAACTATTTTAAAGGTTTAATGAAATTCATCAATTCTCGGTCGTGGTTATACACAATTTTGCATTCATTATCGAAATACATTGTAGCGCCGTTTTCCGCAGTATAAGGTTCCCACCTGGGCAGCATACCCTCTACATTAGGATTGCCTGTTTTTATAAAGTTTATCCATGCAGAGCTCATTTTATCGGCTAATTCCCAGGCTTCTTCTGAATTGCCTGTCCAGTCTGGTCTCAGATCAACATTATAGAATGCCAAAGGAATATCCAAGCCATGAAAAGAACCTCTCGATGCACTATCAACAGGACTTTTCCATGCTAATAAATAAACATACAAAGGGGCACTTGCCTCTAAAGCTCTTGCATCAGCGGTTCGTATGGTATTTGGTCTGAAAACCTTATCAATTGAAAGAAGATCCTGAGGTGTGTAATCAGGATATGCCTTTGCGAAAAGCTCAATGTATTGATTGGTTTTGTCGCCATACTCTTTCGCTAGGCGTGCTTTAGCCTCTTGCATTGTCAGGTCTTTTTCGCCATATACTGTACTCATAAGCTCGTTCAGGGTGGAACCTAACATAAGAGGTATATCGTTTGAAATATCAGCAAATCCAGGACTGAAGGGTTGCTGGAGTAAAACAATACCATCGGCAGAAGGTGCAAAACCAAACATTGTTGGCGATCCGGGTTTTCTTGGACCAGCAATTTTTTCTATTGCATCATTTCCTGCTTTTACAAGATTCATGTAAGGGATCGTATCCAGTTTTTCTGCATCGTTTGGCGTAAGTCCTAAATTTTCCAGTACGGCTAAGCCCAAAGCCTGTGATTTCTCTTTCGTCATTGTATTTAGCAGGGTTCCACTCTGAATAATTGCCTTGTGAAACAAACCTTTTGCCGCTGGCATACACATAAGTGTGCCGACTTTTCCGCCACCTCCTGATTCACCAACAATGGTTACATCGGAAGGATTGCCTCCAAAATTCTCAATGTTTTTTTGAATCCACTCAAGGGCTTTCACAATATCGAGCATACCCACATTTGCCGATTGTGCATAGTTTGAGCCACATGCCGACAAATCAAGAAAACCAAGAATGTTCAACCGGTGATTTACTGATACCATAACAATATCGCCCTTTTTAGCTAAAGCTTCTCCGTAGGTCATAGGATCGTTGCTGGCGCCAACATGAAATCCGCCGCCATGAAGCCAAAGCATTACCGGACGCTTTTTGCCATCCATAATTCCCCGGGTCCAAACATTTACGCTAAAAAGCCCTTTTTCGTCTTGAACAGAATCGGGATACCAGGGCACTATTTGTCTGGCTACCGGACCAAAGTCTTTACATTCAAGAATTCCATCCCAGATATCAGGATCCTGTGGTGGCATAAATCTTTCGGCTTTGGCATAAGGTATCCCCTTAAAAGCATATACAGTATCGTTAAAACTACCGGCTACTTTACCATAGGTAGTTTTAACAATGGGATCCTGGTTGTTGTTATTTTTTAGGTTACAGCCCGTAAAACAAATTCCGGCAGCAATAAAAAAGATGAAAATAAAGTTTGTTAATAGTCTCATAGTATATAAATTTTTTGATGTTTTAACCATGGTAAGATAATGCTAAAAATTCATTTTATCTTACTTTAACTTATTAGCAAAGTGTCTTGCCGGGTACGACAGAATGTTCTACAATTAACCTTCGCACTCACGATGGAGGCATACATTATGGGTAGTTGCTGTCCCGCAATAAACCCAGTAGGATTTAATTAATAAGACTCAATTTTCATGAATATCATAAAATGATCCAGATAGTTATCGGAGGTAAATCAAATTCATGCGGGCCCGGCAGGAATTTCGACTAGCTTTGCTGTCGGGTTAAAACACCCTTTGCTCTTGGCCCAGGGTAGAATTCTTTTTAGGCTCTTGTGCCTTATCGTCGACGCGCCAAAGCTACTATGGCGATGGCATACCCAGGGTAAGCTCCATTTACTCTTTTACGATACTCATATTATATCCCAAACCGTCACTCTCAATATGTAATATGTACAATCCGGGCTCCAGCCTGCTTACATCTATTCCACCACATTCTTCCCTGATTTCAACCATTTTCCTTCCCGACAGGTCGCTGATGTATGTATTAAAACTGGCCGGTCCTTCAACATAAAGCATACTACCGACGGGATTTGGATATACCTTTATTGTATGTCCCGAATTTTTATCGGTATTGAGTGGACCGATAATTTCTGTACCTTCAGTAGTTATCTCTTCCGATTTAAGACCGGGTGTGCATCCATTCAGGTCGGCAAGAAAATTGCTCCCTTCATCAACTTTAAAATTTGTGGTAAGGGTCACCGAATTTTTTGCACCCAGATGAACATACGCTCTCCCTGTAATTGTATTACTGGCAGTAATATAGTCGCCAGATTTTATAATATGTGCATTATCGCTGATGGGGTAGTTGACGCTCATGGCACTTCCGCAGGATGCAAATATCTGATCGGTAAATCCATTCTCATCCATGGGCCCGGTGAGAGGGTCGGAATCATCGCCATCTTCAAGCCACGGGCATGGAGGACAATGAGGTGGTTTTGGACCTATACCCCAGAAATAGAACCCGTCGTTGTCAGCATCGGTGCAAAGGATATCAGAGTCATCATAATTCATACTTGTGATGGGTCCCAATGGTATGAAACAAGAAAATTCTGTTATGGCGAATCTGATATCCATATACCCGTTGTCTCGGCTTGTTCCGAAGCTGTTTTTAAATACCCACACATCTGAGCCATCGGTATCGGGGTAGAATCCGGTAAGCACCATGGCATGGCTCATACGATCTATTCCCACAGCCATAGGCCCGTATTTAATAAGATCCCTCTTAATATCATCGGCAGTTTTACCGTCTTTTGTGACTTCATAGCTTATCATACCTCCAATCCTGATCTTCTCCAGCGGTGAAGGGCAGTTAATATCTTTATCTGAACAAAGTGGAAGGCTGGAGGGGAGGGTCGCCGGATTACATGGAAGACAAGTCTCATTCAACACTCCTTGGTTTATAATATAAGCCAGTCCAGTGCTTGGAAGATCACCTGCGTTATTGAGACAATCAGTATGCCCGGTGCAGGTAAATACTTCCATTTCGGAAAGATCCATGTTAATTTGCCTGTTGTAATACAGATTTATCAATGCCTCAGTAGCCCCGACAGCAGCAAATGCCCAGCAACTCCCGCAGAAACCCTGGCTTTTGACTGATGTCATCCAATCTTTCCCCTGAAAATTTCGCCAGTCGAAAGCAGGAACTACTTCTGACACGCCGCCAGCTTTATTGTATGTCATCCTGCGTGATGCGGAGGTCTCGAAAATACCTTCAATATAATACTCAAAACCTTCCAGGTTTGGAAGTCTACCACCGAACAGGGCCGTTTTTTCTTCAAAACTCATACTACCCACGGAAGTTAGTCCGGCTTTCCAACGAAACCCTTTTTCTTTCAATCTGGTATTCAGAAAATCAACATACGATTCAAGCATCGATTGCCCTGCAGCTTTAATAGCGGTTTCTGATACAGGGCCTTTAGCTATTGTAAAGGTCGTTTCTTCGAGGGTGAGATTGGCATTTGTGATCTCAAGGCTTAGACTCACGGGCTGGATATTCCTGAGCGCTTTGGTTTCCATGCATAGGTTATGGAATTTAAAATGGTTGTTCTTGTCACAGATCAGTGAAAACACTTCCATAACAAGGTACTTGTTACCATAGATATCCGACAGGACGATACGTACAAGGCCGTCGTCATCGTTGAGGACTACTTTCCCTGTTACCGCAAGAGCGCTAATCGTACTTTTAGTATCAAAACAATTAAGAGTACGGGAGGAAGTCATCTCCTCATTAATTACAACCTTAACTGAATTTTTCTGCTCCATCGTAAGCCCCGAGGGAACCTGGGCACTTAAGATCCCACAGAGAATCAGAAAAACAATTAGCAATTGAATATATCGGGTCATGACAATATTCTTTAAAAGGTTCAACTTAAGCCAAAACATATCACATACTGATCAGGTACAGTGTGTATGTTTATTGCTCCGACATTTCAATGCGTTTCCTGAGTGCATCATTCTCTTTTTTCAGTTCGATGACATACAGCGTCAGTTCTTCAATCTTTCTTAGCAGGAGATCATCCATTTCGGTGAGGTCATAACCTCCTATTTGCTCAAACTCTTTGGCCGATGATATACCTGGCAGGTGCTTATTCTCACCGATGAATTGCTCAAGGTCGTATAGGCTCATCAAATCATAATCTTTATAGAAAACAAAATCGGAACATGGAGTAGATTTCACCTCTATTGAAGTGGCCTGTATCTTTCCGTTCACGGCAAGTTTTGCAACCGGATTGGTACAGCCGATGCCCACATTGCCTGTGGAAGTGATGCGCATGCATTCGGTCATCGTAAACTGGCTCCCTGCAGTTCCTGAAGGCGCAGTTCTGAATTCTATTGAGCCGTTATTCCCCATACGGATGGAGGCCGCGTAATCGCTTGTTTTATAAATATACTTATCGTTCACCGAAGAAAAGCCGAGGTTATAGCCGAATTCATCGTATTGGGTTCCGGACCTGCCGATACTGGCATTGGAGATGTATGTATTGCCCACTACATGTAGCTTTTCCTTTGGATCATAGGTGCCAATTCCAACTTTACCGTCGAACTTAATAATGACATGCATGTTATTCTTAGTAGGAAGAGAAGCACCTCCTCCCCATAAACCTAATGCTTCGGCATATTCAGGATTGGGTGCCTGCCATGCTGCGATACCTGCGAATCCATAGCCCGGCTGTTTGGTAGTATTTTCGAAAGCAGCAATCTTGTTGAGACTACCCATTCCAAGAGATAAATTGCTCACCGGATTCAATGTGCCGACACCAACATTACCTGCACTGTAAAAAACTTTTGTGCCGTTTTTCTGCCATGTGGAAGGAGTTGCAGCAAAATTTGCGGTCACAGATTTATTTTGGTTCATTACAATATTTGCCGGGTTAACAGTACCAGTAATCGACCCCGACCATCCAGTAAAAGAATACCCTTCTGTCGGCGTAGCTGTCAGGGTTACACTTTCACCTTCGTAATATGAAGTTTTAACAGGGTTGGCAGCAACGGTCCCTTGGCCGTTAACAGATGTGGTAAGAGTATAAGTTGGAATAATTTCAAAATATCCTGTAAATGTCCGGTTGCTGGTCATTGTTATAGTCAATGGATTTGAAGTATAGGTGACCGGCGAGGAAGGAATCGTAGTTTCGATCCATTTCTGAAAACGGTAGCCTGAATTGGCTGTTGCATTCAGCGTAACTTGCATACCTGCAGGCAACTGTGTAGTGGTTGGGGTAACAAACCCATATGATGAAGGCGATGAAGCCATTGTAAGGGTCAATAAAGGAGGTGCTTGTGCAGACAAATTGAAATTAATGGCAAAAAGACATGCTAATGCTAGCAAGAAATAACAGCTTTGATGTTTCATTGTTATTCGATTTTAGTTAGACATATTGTATGAGTTTACAATTATAGAATAGGTTAATCAATATAGCCTTGGTGTTCTTTGAAATAGGAGTATACACCATAATGATACCTGGCTTATCTGTATTTTTTGGATGTATACAACTTCCCTCTCATCAACAATAATAAAAAATAATATGTATATCCGCTAATGTACCAAATTCTGTAAATTTGAAGAAAAAACGAGA
>CAZWIU010000112.1:0-12806 GCA_964634105.1 uncultured Bacteroidales bacterium
CTGGCTCGTTCGGGTCTTGCACCCTATAGAACAATGGCATGCATAGCGCACACAAAAAAACCCGGCATTAACCGGGTTCAGGGATAATTATGAAGAGAATTACACTTTTTTACTTTTGAGGTTGTACAGCTCCTGGCATTTCTCATATTGTTCAAGACTTTCGTAGTGGGCTATCATTTTATCGATGAAACCCGAATCATTAAATTTTGGATGATTCTCATTAAACTCGACAACGCCCTTTAATGTTAATTCCAGTACCTCAACTTCATCGGAAATGGAATAGATATCAACCACAGGCAAGGTATTATCCAGTACGGCAGTACCTTTATATTTCTCAAGAAAATTAATCAGCGTGAGTTGGATATTGATAAAATCGTTATTTTCCTGAAGGAGGATTTTATTTGCTTCATAATACCTCTCAAAATCGGCAGAGTTTGCGGCTCCACCGGTCTGATTAAGAAGCTCTTTGATCACCTTTTGGTTCGCGTTGATCGCTTTCAGGTTATTCTTCACCCTTTTCTTTAAGACATCTATTGTCTTTTGTAACAAATCTCGCATTAAGAGAAACTTTGCGGTATTGACAACTCAAAAATATAAATTATTGGAAAAGCAAATATCTATTTTTGATCAACTGTTAATATTTATTCATAATTAATCGGAATTCATCTGTTTATATTTTTGCTGTCGGCTTTTCTCTGAATTCGCTTAGCATCGCAGATTAGTAATTTGAAGTATGGCTACCGGAAGCCGAATTCTTTGGTAATTAAACAGGTAAAGTGATGTATTTTTCCATTTTATTCTATATTTGTACGCCCAAATAAACCCATATATCAATATGATCTCCTTCTGGGAAAATGCGAGAATTAAGGAATTCATTAAATCTAACAAAAAGTATATTCGATGAAAATTCTAGTATGTATCAGTAATGTTCCTGACACAACAACAAAAGTTAAGTTCGTGGAAAATAATAAAAAGCTCGATGTTAACGGAATTCAGTGGGTGATTAATCCATGGGACGAATTATCGCTAACAAGGGCGCTCGAGCTTAAAGATGTTGCAGCAAATGCTATCACATCAGTAACAGTTGCTCATGTTGGCTTGCCAGCTTCAGAACCTACCATTCGTAAAGCATTGGCCATAGGTGCCGATGATGCGGTAAGGGTAAATGCTGAACCTGGTGACGCATACTATGTTGCCGCCCAGCTGGCAGAGGTAGTCAAAAATGAAAAATACGATATTATTCTTTGTGGAATTGAATCAAGTGACCACAATGGATCAACGGTTGGTGGCATGCTTGCTGAATTCTTAGGATATCCCTCTGTTTCTGCCGTTTCAGGATTGGATATAAAAGATGGCAAAGCAGAGATCTCACGTGAAATAGATGGAGGGAAGGAGAAAGTATCTGTACCCATGCCATTTGTTGCCATTGTTCAGAAAGGTATTGCAAAAGAACCCCGTATCGCTGCCATGCGCGGCATAATGATGGCCCGTACCAAACCCATAAAAGTAATGGAACCAATTGCTGTAGATCAGCTTACAGAAGTTGTCGGATATGAAATGCCGAAACCACGGGCCGCCTGCAAATTCATTGATGCAGAGAATGCAAAAGAGCTCATCTCGTTGCTGCAAAACGAAGCAAAAGTCATTTAACATTTACTAACAATTTACAGAAAACATCAGCTATGTCAGTATTAGTATATACCGAAAACTGGGACGGAAAATTTAAAAAATTGTCGTTTGAATTAGTTTCATATGCTTCCAAAGTTGCGGAGCAGATGAATACTTCAGCCACTGTTCTCTCTCTCGGAACAGTCGAGAAAAATGAATTGGAAAAGCTCGGAAAATTTGGAGCAAAGAAAATCATTAACGCTACCAGCGATGCTCTTAAGGTACTGGACAACCAGGCTTACACAGATGCCATTGCACAGGTAGCAAAGAAAGAAGGAGCAACAATAATTATCCTGTCAAATAATAATACAGGAAAAGCGCTTGCACCCCGGCTATCTGTCAGACTAAAAGCCGGAATCGGTTCAGGCGTAAGTAAATTGCCTGTCAGCATCAATCCTTTTACTGTATACAAAAGAGCCTATTCAGGAAATGCTTATGCGAATGTCCAGATCAAGTCTGAAATAAAGATTCTGACATTAGCACAAAATTCCTTCGAGATTATTGAATCGGGAGCCCAATCGCCGATAGAAGATCTTACGCTCACTATCGACAGTTCGCTTGTTAAAACAACCGTTAGCGATGTTCAGAAGCAGACGGGAAAGATCCTGCTGACTGACGCAGAAGTGGTTGTTTCAGGAGGACGCGGGATGAAATCGCCCGATAACTGGGGACCATTGGTTGAACTAGCGCAGGCACTCGGAGCTGCAACTGCATGTTCAAGACCTGTATCGGATGAAGGGTGGAGGCCCCACGACGAACATACCGGGCAAACCGGCAAGATCATCGCACCGAATCTCTATATTGCAGTGGGTATTTCAGGAGCGACGCAGCATCTGGCAGGTATCAGCTCATCGAAATATATCGTTGCTATTAATACTGATAAGGATGCGCCGATCTTCGAAGCCGCTCAATACGGTATCGTGGGCGATGCAATGAAAGTGCTGCCTGTATTGGTTAATGCCGTGAAGGAAATAAAAGTCAAATAGTATTAACTGCTTCTGTATTTGTTGATCAGTAGGTTTTTCGCATGCACAGGCAAATATTTCAGACTATATTAAACCGTCGCTTCTTTAACGGAATCATGATCTATTTTAACTTATAATACAAGGACTATGACCAAACAAATTGTCTTTGCCATCGCTCTTTTATTAACTTTTATTGTATTCGGCTATACGGTAAACAGGATCATCAGCTTTTTCAGACTTACCCAGGCCAATTTCCCGATCCGTAATATTGGAGCACGATTTAGGGTAATGCTGCGCGTAGCATTTGGTCAAACCAAAATATTTCGCCGTCCGCTGATAGGTTTCCTGCATGCATTGGTATTCTGGGGATTTTGCGTGATACTGATCGGGAGTATTGAAATGGTGATAGATGGCCTGGCAGGAACTGAAAGGGCTCTGCATGTATTGGGATCTCTTTATAATATCATCATTGCTACAGGCGATGTTTTTGCCCTGATAATAGCCTTTGCTATTATAGTATTTCTGAGCCGTCGCCTTTTCTTTCATATCAAACGCTTCGAAGGTATTGAGATGGTAAAGAGCACACATATCGATGCGAATATTGCACTTACCATGATCCTTCTGTTAATGGTCTCCCTGCTTGGAATGAATATGGCATACCATCAGAAACAGCTGATAACAGGCGAAGAACTGAAGGGCATATTCCCGGTAAGCGCAACTCTTTCAGGGTATTTGTTTGGCGGACTATCCTATAAAAGTGTATTCGTGTTGCATGAAGTTTTCTGGTGGTCGCATATCATTCTGATCTGCATTTTCGCTAATATGCTTCCTTATTCAAAACACTTCCACGTATTTCTCTCGGTACCCAATGTTTTTCTTTCGAGGCTCGATCCGTTGGGAAAACTGCCTAATATGGACAGCGTAACGAAAGAAGTAAAACTTATGCTCGATCCGAACACAGCCTATGCAGCTGCACCGGCCGATGCCCCGGTCGTACGTTTTGGAGTAAAAGATATTGAAGATGTTTCATGGAAGAACTATTTCGATTCCCTTGCATGTACACAATGCGGCCGCTGTACTTCGAGGTGTCCTGCCAATATAACGGGTAAGTTACTCTCACCAAGGAAGGTTATTATGGATGTACGTGCCAGAATGAATGAAAAGGGGCCTGGCATGGTGAAAAATGGCAAGACCTATAGCGATAATAAATCGCTCCTACGCGATTATATTACAGAAGAAGAACTCTGGGCATGTACTACCTGCAATGCATGTGCAAAAGAATGTCCTATCAATATTAATCATCCTACGCTCATTGTAGATATGAGACGGTATCTTGTTATGGAAGAAGCTTCTGCCCCCGGTGAGCTGAAGACTGTTTTTAACAATATAGAAAATAACGGCGCCCCCTGGCAATTCTCTCCGGAAGACCGTCTGCTATGGGCCAAGGACCTTGAAATAAAAGTACACTAATCAGAAAAAATTACTACGATGGATACCCGAAAAATTGAGATCCCTGTTATGGCCGACCTTTTCGCCCGGGGCGAAAAACCTGAATACCTGTTCTGGGTCGGGTGCGCCGGAGCTTTCGACGATCGCTATAAAAAGGTAGCCCGGGCATTTGCCAAAATACTTACACACCTGAATGTCAGTTATGCCGTGTTGGGTAAAGAAGAATCCTGTACAGGCGACCCTGCCAGGCGGGCCGGAAATGAAATGCTCTACCAGATGCAGGCATTGCAGAATATAGAACTATTCAAAATGTACGAGGTAAAAAAGATTCTTACCATCTGCCCGCATTGTTACAATATCTTAAAAAATGAGTATCCCGACCTTGGAGGAGTTTATGAAGTCATTAACTATACCCAGTTCCTGAGCAGGTTTATTGAGGAAGGTAAATTAAAGCTAAATCGGGATGCATTGGCCAAAGTTAAAATTACCTATCACGATCCATGTTACCTTGGAAGAGCGAACGATATTTATAACGAACCACGTTCAATTCTTCAACATCTTACTCCTGATTTTGTTGAGATGGAGCGTAGTAAGAGTTTTGCCCTTTGCTGTGGTGCCGGAGGGGCCCAGATGTTCAAGGAGGCTGAAAAGGGAAACAAAGAAGTATTTATCGAGCGGACTGAAGATGCCCTCAGGACCGACGCAAAAATCATTGCCACGGCTTGTCCATTCTGCATGACCATGATGACCGACGGGTTAAAATACAAGAATAAGGAGGAAGAAATAAAAAATTACGACCTTGCGGAACTCATTGTTCAATCGCTGGACCTGTAAGAATAATCCTAATCATAAAATAACAACAATGGAAAAACGAAAACTATTAAAAAGCGGTGAATTTCTGGTAGAAGAAATAAAATCGAGTGACATATTTATTCCTGAAGAATTCAATGAAGAACAACGGATGATTGCTCAAACCTGTCGCGATTTTCTCGAAACAGAAGTGTATCCGAACATCGAAAAAACTGAAAAGCAGGATCGAGAACTCATGAAATCAATCCTGAAAAAGGCCGGAGAGCTTGGCTTGATGGGAATTTCAATACCCGAAGAATATAACGGCTTCGGCCAGGATTTCGTTACCCAGATGCTCGCAGCCGAAACGATCGGTGCCGGATATTCATTTTCAGTAGCCTTTATGGCTCATTGCGGGATCGGTACGTTGCCTATCATGTACTATGGTAATGAAGAACAACGCCAGAAATACGTTACCAAGCTGGCTACCGGAGAATTTATTGGTGCTTACTGTTTGACAGAACCAGGTGCAGGAAGCGATGCCAATGCCGGAAAAACCAATGCAAAACCAACACCCGACGGGAAACATTATATACTGAACGGACAGAAAATGTGGATTACCAATGCAGGGTTTGCCGATATACAGACAGTTTTCGCCAAAATCGAGAACGACAGGGTATTAAGCGCATTCATTGTAGAAAGAAATTTCCCGGGAGTTGTGGTTAATCCCGATGAACACAAAATGGGTATTAAAGGTTCGTCGACCGCCCAGATCTTCTATAACGATGTGAAGGTTCCTGCCGAGAATCTTATCGGCCGCCGGGGCGAAGGATTCCGGATTGCACTGAGCATACTCCACATGGGCAGGATTAAGCTTGGCGCCAACGTACTGGGTGCTGCAAAAAAAGCAATCAACGATTCGGTCAAATATGCCAATGAAAGGAAACAGTTCGGTGTGCTTATTTCAACTTTCGGTACTATAAAACATAAACTTGCAGAACAGGTTATCAGAACCTTCGCTGCAGAATCTGCCAACTATCGCGTTAGTAAAGATATTGACGACCTCATGGTAATTTACAAGGCAGAAGGTTGTGATAAGGGTAAGGCTGCTATCGATGCAATTAGTCATTATGCCGTTGAAGCAGCTATTTTAAAAGTATTCAGTTCCGAAATGCTTGATTTTGTTATCGATGAGGCTGTTCAGATTCATGGTGGTATGGGCTATTCAGCAGAAATGGCAGTTGAAAGAGGGTATCGCGACTCGCGTATCAACAGAATTTTTGAAGGTACTAACGAGATCAATACCATGCTGGTGGTTGATACAGCTATGAAAAGAGCCATGAAAGGTGATTTCGACCTGTTTGGCAAGGCTGAACAACTCTACGCCTCAATTGATAAAATCACCGACGGAGCAGCATCGGGAGAAGGATATTATGAAGAAAAACTAAGGTATATTAAGAATTTCAAGAAGGCAGCAATGATCCTGATTCATGGCGTTTCAAAATCCTTCGAAAAGAACCTTGTGAACGAACAGGAAGTAATGAATAATATTGCTGTGATGATTATGGAAATCTATGTTACCGAGTCATCGGCTCTGCGTGTTGAGAAGATGGAAAGCATGAAAGGTAAAGATGCTGTAGCTCTCTACCGCGATATCCTTGATGTTATGATTTATGATGGCGCTGAGAAAGTACGAAAATCGGCACTGGATTGTATCCACTCATTCACTACCGGTAATGAAGCAGCTAAACTTGCAAAAGCCATAGATACATTAACCAGGGTAGCCGGAGTTAATGTAAAAGACGCCCGCAGGAGAATAGCCAACAAGCTTATTGAAGATAACTGCTATAAATTCTAGGATTTCCTTCCTAATTAATAAGAATGAACAAAGGCTTTCGGAATCGAAAGCCTTTACTTTTTTAAAAAGTTCGATACAAAACTCTGTTAGCAATACAATCAAATAACACAAGCAGAATGTGACTTTTGGTAGTTTGACTAATAAGTATAATGTATTGTGTTGAAGATGACAAATATCTTTAATGCATTAGAAAATATATTTTGTATATTAGGTAAGTGTTAGGGGAGGTATTTGATACAGCTGAGAGAAAACTACATTTAATTCTAAGAATAGCTGTTAGTTATAGATGTTCAATTCATAATCTATTAAAAGATCACTACATATGAATTTTCTAGCTCATTCTCCTAATAAAAAAAAGGAACCACATTTTTTAATGACACATTTATATGAAGTATCAAAACTTATGGAAGGTTTTGCAAATAAACAAGAGTATTCGAAAATATTCAGGATTACAGGTTTGCTCCATGATTTCGGCAAGTATCAGGCAGTTTTTCAGGAATATTTGGAGAAAGGTGGTAGAAAGGGCAGCGTGCCTCATGCCAATTGGGGTGCTGCTTTTGCCAAAAAGCATAGACAAATAGAAGCTGCTTTTGCAATTGATGGCCACCATAAAGGATTACCCGATATAGCTGATTTGCAGGACGATTGTGCTGAATTTGAAGAAACAGACCATACTGTGTTTAATACAGTTAAGAACATCTTTTTAAAGGATATGCAACTACACGAAAATGATTTAGGAAATACACAAATGAATATCAGTCCTGTCCAAAGAGAATTATTTATCCGATATTTATTTAGCGCTTTAACCGATGCAGACTGGCTTGATACCGAAAAGCATTTTGATAGTGATGTCTCCGAGAAAAGAAAAGTACCTCTTTTTGATGCCGACTTATTAATAGACAGGTTGGAAAAAGAGATTAATGGTAAAAGTAAGGAGGGTACTGTAAATATACTTCGTAATAAAGTCAGGAATTATGCTATAAGTAAAGCTGAGGGTAATCTTGGGTTTTACTCAATGACCTTGCCTACAGGAATGGGTAAGACTCTTGCTTCAATAAGCTGGGCGTTAAATCATGCAAAGAAAAATAATCTAAAACGAATCATTATTGTTTTGCCTTTTATCAGCATTATTGATCAGACAGCAAAAGAACTGAAACATGTTTTCGGAGAGGAGTGGGTTCTGGAACATCATTCCAGTTATAATGAAGATGAAAAGACAAATAGAGAAATTGCAGAAGAAAAGCAGTCTGATGAGGCCTATGTTAAGAGACTGGCTACCGAGAACTGGGATTATCCGGTAATTGTAACAACTTCTGTTCAATTTTTTGAATCGTTATTTAGTAATAAACCATCGCGATGCCGCAAAGTGCACAACATAGCGCAATCGGTTATCATTTTCGATGAAGTGCAAACGCTGCCAAAAGAATTGGTACTGCCTACACTTTCGATGTTGCGTAGCGTCCAAAAAATCATGGATACATCGTTTTTATTTTGTACGGCAACACAGCCGGCATTTGAAAAAACCGAAAAATTCAATGGTATCGAAAATATAGTTTCACTGGTAGAAAATCCAAAAGAAATTTTTGATATGACAATACGTGTCAAATATTCTCCGATAAATCACTATCAACCGGTTAGTATCTCAGATTTAGCAATTTCTGTACTAGAGAAAGATATATCAGTGTTGAATATTTTTAACACAAAGAAGCAGGCACTTCTGTTTTATAAAGAAATCAGGGCTAAAGCAGGTTTCAGAACTTTCCACCTTTCGACAAGCATGTATCCTGTTCATAGGAAAAAAGTAATTGAAGAAATCCGTAATTGCCTGAAGAATAAAGAAAAAATACTTGTCGCTTCTACACAGTTAATAGAGGCTGGTGTTGATTTCGATTTTCCTTGTGTTTTCAGGGAAATTGCTCCGCTCGAATCCATTATCCAGTCGGCTGGACGTTGTAACCGTGAAGGGAAAATGGATATACCGGGTGAAGTGAATATATTCTCCTTAGAGGAAAGGCCGAAGACTATGAAGCAATATTACTCATTGGCTGATTTTGCCAACACCTTATACAATAGCAGAGAAGAATTACTGTTTGAACACGATTTTTTTAGTGAATACTACCGGAAAGCTTTCCATCTTTTTATACCCGAAGATAAATTTAATATAGAGCAGAATCGACAGGATTTTAATTTTAAAAAAGTTGCTGAATCATACCATCTAATTGATAATGTTACCACACCGGTATTTATTCTATGCGACGAAAGCCGGAACTTGTATGAGGATATCCGATATAAGCCTTTGTTGTCCCGCTACGATTACAGAGTTATGCAGCAGTATTCGGTACAGGTTTTTGACAATTTTTTAAAAGACAATATTAATAAGTTGAGCCGCGAGCCGCAGGGCTATTGGCTCTGGCATGGCGAATATAGCAACGAGTATGGTATTAGTATGGATAACCCCCTTCTGATATTCTGAATATTCTAAAAATACAACCATATGTTAGATAATGAAATAGTAAAAGTCAAAGTATCGGGTGAATTTGCCTGTTTTACACGGCCCGATCTAAAGGTAGAACGCATGACCTACCCCTGCATGACCCCTTCGGCTGCCAGGGGTATACTTGATTCTATTCTCTGGAAACCCGAGTTTCAATGGTGGGTGCATCGAATCCTGGTATTAAAACCGATAACATTTTTCTCTGTAAAGCGAAATGAACTAAATAGCAAACAAGGCAAATCTCCTATTATTATCGAGGATAAACGTGCCCAAAGAAATAGCATTATTTTAAAAGATGTAGAGTATATTATAGAGGCATCTGTTTATCAAAAGAAATTTAACTCTGCTAACCCTCCAAAAAAGTATGCCGAAATGTTCAAGCGCAGGGTAAAAAAAGGACAATGCTGGCGCAGGCCATACATGGGGACACGTGAGTTTGCCGCTGAATTTTCAGCTCCCCATGGCAAGGAACTGCCTGTTTCAGATACTATCCCCATAGGCAGTATGTTGTTTGATATTTATTATGATGAAAAAGGGAAACCATCTCCCCTGTTTTTTTATGATGTGGCCGTAAAAAATGGTGTTTTGGAGTGCCCGGCAGCGGAAAACGAAAAGATGATGCAGTCCACGCATCTACAACCCGATATGAAAAGCGAATTTTCAGCGGTTATTTATGAGTTTAACCAAAACGAAGAAAAGGAGGCTGTATTATGATAAAGGAGTTGGCCGAATTTGGACAGAGAATTAGGAAAGATAAAAATCTTTCTGAAGATGCACTTGATTATGAACATATTGATTTAATTCTAGAGATATCAAAAGAAGGCAATTTTAAAAACATTTATGCTACAGATAAAAATTCATTAGTTGAGGATGTTATAAGAACTGAAGATGCCGGGAGAACGAGTGGGGTTTTGCCTAGGCTGCTTGTTGATAATGCTCAATATGTATTAGGTTATCCCCGTGAAAAAGACCGTTCAGTCGAGTGCAATCGTAAGTTTATTGAAAAATTAAGCAACTATTCACATTTAGAAGAATTAAATCCAATTTTTAAATTCTATAATAATATGGATAGTCAATCTGCAGCATATGAGACTTTCATTTTAAAAGTTAAAAGCAAAGAGATCGATGGAAAAGGAAATATTGCATTTATTCTGGAAGGACATGATTGTTTTATACACGAGAACAAAAAAATCTATGATGCAATTGTCAATGTTTATTTGCAGGAAGAAATTAAAAGAAAAGGTAATGATAATACTCAATGCTCTGTTTGCGGAAAACGTGAATATCGGTCAAAAAATGTTTCAGTTCATGGTGTTATAAAAAGAGTGCCTGATGGTCAATCTGCTGGTTGCAGTCTGGTTTCATATAATGCCGATCCGTTTGAGTCGTATGAATTTAAAGGGAATGACAATTCAACTATCTGTACCAATTGTATTAAAAACTATATCACTGGTTTAAACTGGTTAATGACTAATGGAAATGAAGTACTAATAGAGAAAAAAGGAAAATCAAAATCTCAGTTCATACCAACTAATCGTAAAAATTTTGGATACGATACTGCGATGGTTTACTGGACAAGAGAATCAGACTCCCTTGATGAGTTGGACTGGTTCGATAAGCCCGATGCCGGTAGGGTAGCTAATCTGATTGAATCGGTAGCCAATGCAAAAAATAAGGTAGCAACAAATTTAAAGTCAAACCAGTTTTATTCACTCACCCTTTCAGGGGCTGCAGCACGTATTGCTGTCAGGGACTGGATTGAAATCAGTCTTGAAGAATATAAACGAAACATTGCCCAATGGTTTGAAGATGTGCGTATAAATTATTACGATTCTGATAGCAAGCAATTATTGTTGTTTTATCCCTCATTAAACCAGTTATCTTGGAATTGTGGCTCGTTGGTTCAAAGTAAAAGAGATAAAGCAGATGAACAAATCTTTTCAAGAGTTGCGACACATTTATGGAACTGTGCATTAAAAAAACAGTCCCCGCCATTTTGGATATTAACTATTGTATTAAAAAGAATTGGCCATGATGAAGTTAATTCTGAAGGCAAATCGATTAACACCTTTACTACAGCCAGAGCTTCACTTATAAAACTTATATTAAACCGAAATATCAATGGAGGAACTAAAATGAAAGAAGAACTCGACTTCGAAAATACTTCCCCGTCCTATTTATGCGGGAGGTTATTTGCCCTTATAGAAGGGATACAGCGTTCGGCATTGGGCAAAGATATTAATGCCGGTGTGCGTGAACGCTTTTTTACCGCTGCTTCAACAAGTCCATCACCGGCTTTTGGCCGATTGATACGTCAAATGCAAAACCATTTGACTAAACTTAAACAGGAAAAAGCTTATCTGGCCAACATTCTTGACGGAGAAGTACGGGACCTATGCGGTCAGATTAAGGAATTCCCGGTTGTACTGAGCCTCGAACAACAAGGTCAGTTTGCCCTGGGATATTACCACCAGAAGCATCACAATTTTAACCGTGCAAAACAAAATAAAGACTTCGAAACCCTAACTGAAAATAACGAGGAGGAACAATAATATGGAAAACAATATAATTAAAAACCGCTATGATTTCGTCTATCTGTTTGATGTAAAAGACGGCAATCCAAATGGAGACCCCGATCAGGCCAATCTGCCCAGGGTAGATGCCGAGAACCAGGAAGGCTTAGTCACCGATGTTTGTATTAAAAGGAAGGTCAGAAATTATGTACAATTAAAACATGAGTTAAAACCTCCTTATGATATTTTTATACGCCAGGGTAATATTTTAGGGAAAATTATTGATGAGGTAAAAAAAGAGCAGGATAAGAATGTCGAAAAAGCACAGAAAAAATTAAATGAATTGTATTATGATATCAGAACTTTTGGTGGTGTATTAAGTGTCGGGAAAGAAGGAGGGGCTGGTACTGTAAGAGGACCGGTTCAGTTTACCTTTTCACGATCTGAAGACAGGATATATCAGGCTGAACATTCTATTACACGGCTATGTGTTACTACCGAAGAAGAAGCAAAAAAACAAGAATCACGTGAACATGCATCTACTTTTGGACGCAAGTCGACTGTGCCTTATGCCCTTTATCGTATGCATGGCTTTATCTCGGCGGTTGATGCTCAAAAATCCGGATTCTCAGAAGGCGATTTAAATCTTTTATGGGAAGGCCTTTTAAATGCATTTGAACACGATCGTGCTGCGGCCAGGGGAGAAATGAATCCACGCAAGCTTTTTATCTTTAAACATAGCAGTCATCTTGGAAATGCGCGCTCAGGTGAACTTTTTAATCTTGTTAAAATTGAAAAAAAAGCTGATTTACCACGTAACTGGAGTGATTATTCTGTATCACAGGAAGAGGAGATTAAAAGAAATCTTCCGGATGGGGTTGAATTAATTGTCAGGCTATAGATATCTATTAATTGGACAACATTCATCCTTCGACTAATGTTAATTTATTAATTGATTGATTATGTTTTTTGAAAAAGGTCATCTATACCATAGGGTTTGCTGATTTTCTCAGCATAAATTAGGGTTTGCTGATTTTTTATTTCAAAGTAGTTAAATGTTTGTATTACAA
>CAZWIU010000113.1:0-12461 GCA_964634105.1 uncultured Bacteroidales bacterium
CTTTTGCATTGAATATCTGCATGTTAAAAATTTTAAGTGTCAAACTCGGGATTTACCTGAAACCTATGCCGACAGTTGTTTAAATTGCCGTTAATCACATCAACCCATGGATACCCTGCATTCAATGGACGATCAGTTTCTAAGCAAGATCAACCAGCTCATTGATGATAATCTTTCCAACGAGCATTTTTCTGTAGAGGAGCTGGCTCAAAAAGTTGGACTCAGCCGTTCCATGCTTCATAGGAAACTAATTAAACTTACCGGTAAATCTGCCAGCGACCTTATTACTGAAAAACGGCTGATGCAGGCAAAAAAAATGCTGGAAAACAATATTGCCACAGCCTCTGAAATTGCTTATAAGGTTGGTTTTAACAGCCCAAGCTATTTTAATAAAGTTTTTAAAAACTATTTTCATGTCTCTCCAGGCGAAGTGAGGAAAGGTATTATACCCTTTGTTGAAAAGGATAATCATACGATAAAACCCCGGAATATACCGCGTTATCTAATTTGGTTTTCAGTAATATTAGTAACAATTACTCTGGCGGGTATTGGAGTTTATTATTATGTAAAGAACAGTAAGCCGGTTGAAAAATCAATTGCTATACTGCCATTCGACAATCTGAGTTCCAATACCGAAAACCAACATTTTGCCGATGGCATTGTGGAAGACTTGTTAAACAGACTATCGAAAATCGAAGGGCTAAAAGTAATTTCACGTACTTCCTCGGAAATGTTCCGCGATAAGGGCAGTAAGACTATTCCTGAAATAGCAGAATTACTTGGCGTCAACTATATTCTTGAAGGTACCGTACAGCGCGAAACCGACAATATACGCATCAATATCCAGCTTATTGATGCAAAAAAAGACAATCATATTTTATCAAAACAATACGACAGAAAATTGATTGAGATTTTCAAAATTCAAAGTGAAATAGCCGATCAGATTGTTAAAGAATTATCACTTATTCTGGACGAACAACAGTCTTATCAACTGAAAAAGAATCAAACAAACAGTCTGAAAGCCTTTGAATACAAACAATTGGGTAGATATCACCTGAATAAGCGAACACAGGATGACTTGCATACTGCTATAAAGTACTTTCGTTGGGCTCTTGCTGAAGATCAGGATTATGCCTTGGCCTATGCAGAATTGGCAGATGCTTATTATATATCAGGTTGGTACGATTATATCAACAGGAAAAATGGCAGGGATAGTGCGGAATACTTTGCATTAAAAGCGCTTTCGCTGGATAAAAACATAGGCGAAGCCCATACTGTTTTGGGTGGAATATATATCGATTTTGACTGGAACTATTCCCTGGCTGAAAATAAGTTTAAGCAGGCATTGGCAATAAGCCCTAACCATGCTTCCGCTTATGCTTACTATGCAGACCTGATGACTGTCATGGGAAATCACAGTAAAGCAAGAGAATTGTATGACAAGGCCGTACAACTTGATCCTTTCTCATACATTATTCGATTTTCCAGTTCGTATGCATACTTCAGAGTGAAAAATTACAATCAGGCTATCATTGAAAATACGATATGCCAGGGACTCGGAAAGGCTAATACCAGCCCTGTAAATAAAGCATTTTTTATCCATATAAAAGCGGGTAATGTCAGTTCTGCCCTTGATAGTTATAAGAAACTTGGGGTGATGAACGGGGAATGGACACCCGAAATAGCCGATAGTTTATTTCAAGCTGAAGGAATTAATGGTCTCCTAAAATGGAAACTTAAGATCGGGAATTGGCCTTATAAAATAGAAGAAGCCCAATATTATGCCATGCTGGGGGATAAAGACAAAGCATTGGATTTCTTAGAACGTGCTTTTGAAGAAGGCTACCTGGTCCCTTTTAATACCGCTGATCCCGAATTTGAAGACTTGCATTCAGATCAGCGTTTTATTGCCATCCGGAAAAAAATGGGATTGCCTCCGCTTTAAATAAATGGTAATAATCCACAGGGCAAGCCCCAGGGAATTAAACCATTCCTTCTTGTCCACCGAAGCGAGAGCAAAGGTGGATTAAACTATCATGTCATCCTGAACTCCTACCTGCCGGAAGGCAAGTGTTTCAGCATCGGTCAATTGTTAAAAGCCGATCCTGATCTTCATCAGGATAACTTTAACCTCAACGCTTATCCCGTACTGTGTTAAGGACGGGAAGACTATCTCCTAAAGCTCTTCATGCAACCAGACTACCATAATTCAACACTTGTACTTCCTATTTTATAATAGTATGCAACCTCCTTGCTAAGCACCGGCTCTTCATTTACCGTTATTTTACGTTACGTAAATTTTATTATTGAAAGCGTTCGATAATGAATGATAAATGAAGAAATCTCATGTTAATTACTAAAATCCATCAGTTATGAAAACATCTACACTTTTGTTTCTATTGGCATTTACGGCAACAAATCTCATCGCTCAAACCTGCGAGATTGATTTTGCCGGAACAGGACAAGCTGCCGTTGTTGACAGCGTATTAATCGAAAACCTTGGCAATGGGGAGATATTAACACTTAAAGGAAACGATACACTAAAGGTTACCATCATTCCCGACACAAGTACTACTGGTGTTTATGTGAGTAGCTCAACGGAGAGTGCGCTGCACGTATACCCTAATCCGATGACCGACAGGACTGATATTGAGTTCTATGCAGCAAGGGAGGGAAACGCATCAGTTGCAGTGTATGATCTGTCAGGCCATGCGGTTGCTATGGAGGAAAGGTATGTAAACCGGGGGATCCACAGATTCAGTTTAACAGGTCTTTCAAACGGATTATACCTGGTCGGTATTAACTTAAATGGTTCGTTTAGTTCGGTAAAACTTATGAGCCGGGGCAATAACAGGGGTGGAGGAATGATTTCCTATGTTTCCAGTAACGATCAGGTATATTCTGACAGTCCGGGTAATGAGTTAAAATCAACCGAATCAGAAGTTGATCTTACGTGTTACGAAGGAGAAAGGCTTAAGTTCACTGGAATGTCAGGTGATTATAGCACAATTGTCACATATATCCCTTCAGAATCAAAAACAATTACATTCGATTTCATGGACTGCACCGATGCCGATTCTAATCATTATCCTGTATTGTATATCGATACTCAAATCTGGATGGGAGTAAATCTTGGTACTACCAGGTTTGATGATGGAACACTAATACCTATGGTTAGAGATACTACAGCCTGGGCGGGGTTGTCGACTCCCGCTTATTGCTGGTTCAGGAACGACTCGATAAATAATAAAAATGTTTACGGGGCTCTCTATAACTGGTTTGCCATTGATACTGCCAGCAATGGAAGTAAAAATGTCTGTCCCAGTGGTTGGCATGTGTCAACAAATGAAGAGTGGGCAGCGATGGTTGTATACCTTGGTGGCCTCGGTGTTGCCGGAGGGAAAATCAAGGAAAGGGGAACAGAACATTGGAATGCACCCAATACCGGTGCCACTAACGAAACTGGATTTACTGCAACAGGTTCAGGCTGGTTGGCCAAGGGAGCTGGTGAATTCTGGGATTTAAAAAAGTATGCTTGTTTTTGGACTTCAACGGATTACAATTCAGAAAATGCCATGTATCGTGAACTCGATGACAACAATGCATCACTCAATGCATATTCGTGGTATAAAACATGCGGTTTTTCAGTCAGATGTGTAAAGGATTAGCGTTAGGGCTTATCATAGGTATCCTTTTTTGCAGGTGAATATCCCGATTCTGAGCTTGAAAGTTCTTAATCGGGATTTTCCCTTTGTTGAATACTAAGCCTATCCCCAAATAATATCAGAAGAGTGTATTATTAAGATAAAGAGTGGAGGGCTCTTATTTTGGCAGGTAAATTACTATTTCAACCTTCCGGTATTTCCTTAATTCCGATTCCTGCATTGCCTTCCAGTTCATATTTTTCTTTAACAGCTGGGATGCCCCGAATGATAAGGTTCGTATTCTGCTTTGTCCGATGCCGTTGTTTTGAAGAAAGTCTTTAACTGATTCAGCTCTTCTCTTTGATAAATTTAGATTATAGGTTGGATCGCCAAGTGCATCTGTATATCCTTTGATAGTTACATAAAGCCTGCTGTCAGCGTTCAATTCATTCACTACTTTTTGCAGGATTATATTTTTTGCTTCAGATGAAAGTGTATGAACATTAAGATCGAAATAAACCGTCACTACATCGAAAACAGGATCCTTAATTGGCTCTTCTTTAACAACCCTGGTGCCCAAGCCTGTTGTATCGACAATAATTTCCGAGAAGAATTCAACGGTATCAATATTTACCGAAAAGGAAGCCGGATCGAAGTTTTCCTGGAGGTATTCAATATTTGTCTGCATATTAACAAGACGTTCATCCCCAAGAGGCATGTTGATGGTATATTTTTGTATTTGTGTGAATTCAATTACTTTATTGTCAAGATACAAGTTGGATTTGCTGACAGGTTCGGTTGTTGAGGCTTTTGTTAGTTTACGCACAGGTAGTAAACTAAAAGATACTTCGTCACCCTCCTGTATCTTAAGCTCCTTCGATAATAAGGTGATATCAATTACAGTTCCGTCAATGGTTTTAATGTCTTTTCTTCCTGCAAGAAACTCATCAATCGATTTTTTATATTCTTCTTCCGACATCGGATTTGCAGTGAAATCATACTTAACCTGCCTGAGAAGCGGGATAATGATCTCATCCTTTTTCTTAGTAACAGCGTCAACTTTGCTTACAGTCAGTATATATTCCTGGCCGGCAATTATACTCATATCGTTGGCTGTATATCGATTCTGTTTCGCAACCAATTCAGCTGAATCAGTATTAACACTTACACACAACCATCCGGTTGCTTTGAGCTTCCCATAGCCTGTTGTATCTACAGTTATCTCTGATGTAAAAGAAATTGTATCAAGTTGCAGGGTATATGAATTTGCTTCAAAATTCTCCTTCACATAATCAATATCAGTCTGAAAATTGATTTTTCCATTCAGATTCCAGGGTATATTAATGATATACTTGTCATCGCATGTCAACTCAAATGCTTTACCATCGAGGTTCAGAATTGTTTTTATTTCCTCTTGTGTTGTTGTTCTTTTGCCGAATTGTTTTACCGGAAGCAGGTGGAATGAAACATCTTCTCCCGGTTTTACTTCCAGTTCCTTGGAAAGAAGAGATATATCAATAATTTCTTCATTGGCAAGTTCTAATCCTTCCCGACCTATCAAGAATTCTGCCAGGGCCTTTTTATATTCTGCGTTCTGTCCTTCAACCGAGGTTAAATTATACTTTACACCCCGTGTTAAAGGAACTATTACCTCAATATTCTGTGATTTATTTGGATCGGGTTTACTTAATGTAAGCATATATTCAGTACCGGGTATTATACTTATTTCTTTTGCCGATATTCGGTTACCGAAATTAACTTCCTGAATCGACTCTGTATTTACAGTGAGAGAAAGAAGCCATTCCGGAATTATTTTTTGCTCTTCCTTGAACAAGGGACTATCGTCGACTGTGAGGCTAAACTTTTTAGGGTTAAAACTCTTTTTTAATTCATCAATATCAGTCTGAATAGCAAAATTCTCACTGGTTCTCTCTGGCAGGATTAACACGAAAGATTGCCCGAATATGTTTATGGTCTGTTCATTCAAAGTAACAGTTGAAATTCCATACTTTTTACTACCATCGGCAGGTTCATCCAGCTTAACAAAACGGATCGTATAGATTTCACCGTCAGAAAGCTGTAATTCTTTTACGAGAGCCGTCAGGTCGACTGTGCTTGCTGCAGGTCGCTGGTATGTACCTGCCAATTCCTTAATGGTATTAAGGTACTGTGGTGGAATTTTATATTTTCCTGATGAAAACTGATACTTCATTCCGTTTTGAAGCAAAAGTTCATCTTTTTGGATAGGAGGGGGATTTAAAAAAAGTGATGTGCGTTCTTCTGCTGTTAATCTATCATTTGAAAGGATTTCATCAGCTTTGATATTCTCGCGTTGGATTACAAGCTTGTACTTTTCCATGGGTTGAAAACTGAAATTAAAATCTTTGGTTGAAGAGGCATTAATTGAGTATTCATCACCACTATTCAGCACAAGATAAAGTTGATTATCCTCTGTTGCAGTCCTTCTCTTGTATTGGTAAGCTTCATACTTGATTTTAAACGGCAGAGTATCCGATGCCAGTATAATGGCAGTATCTTTATAGAGCTGAATTCTTTTTTCTTTTGAGACCAGGTAATTTTGACTCTGTATTTCCTCTTCAACGATCTGATTGTATAGTTTCAGCCATTGCTTAAATTCCACGATTTTGTTGTCGGCAAGCAGAACAAGAGCATATTTAAGACGGTAAGCGTTATCGATCCGAAGATTAGTTTCGAAGACTATACGGTAACATTCCTCGGCCTGCGGGAATAGTTTGAGTTTAGCGTAAGCTTCAGCTTTTTTCAGAACAGAAAAATAATCACTCCCGTCTTTCTGAAATGCCAGATTATAGTAAACAATTGATTTTTTATATTCACCACGGTCATAATAGAAGTTTCCCTTCTGGTTATATACATTTCTTTTTTCAGTAATTGATTCACTGACCTGCGCAAAGCAAATATTACTGATGATTCCGAAAAACCATATCCAAATTATTCTTCTCATCGTTAGTAATTATTATCTATTAGTAAAGTTAATCAATGTTTAATAGTTAAACTTTCCAATTTTCTAACAAGTTCTTTACCTCATGAGCAAAGTTATTACCAATCGCTGTAACAGGTATCCAAGATCGGATTTTATAAAACTGTTTCCGGGTTCAAAATTCCCGGGATAATATTTTCTAAGTCCTGACTATTAGTTGAAATTGTGATCAGATAATTTGCAATTCGTTAAAATATATATATAAATTTTGCTTTCTGTTACGTTATTTCCTGAACCTGAAGAGCATAATAAACGCTTCCAGATCTCAGCATAAAGCTTATAATTATGAAGCTTTAGCCGGCTGGTTATGAAAATTGTTCCAACAGGAATTCTTCAGCCTCAGGCGACCATAAACCTTTGTGTTTATAGCATATTTTATCCAGCTCAGCAAAAAAGGGATTGATTTTTCCTTTCTTTTTAAAATCATCTATTGCGGTAAGGGGCATATCTATATGAGGGTAGATTAACTTTTTACCGCCGGGAATATCTGGCAAATTCATCGTTGCGTCAATCACCGCATTTATTCCTCCAATATGTGTAATTAATCCCGCCGGATCCAGTCCTTTATTAATATACGATAAAGATTCAATTATATCTTCGTTATTGCCACCTGATGTACCGACAAAATGTGTTGACTGGTAATGTACATTGTAGAAGTTAACATTTGCTTTGAAAGCAGGGTCGGAGGGACCTGCAAAGAAATTAAGACAACCATCCTGGGCCAGTATCGCATCGGCCAGTTCAATTAAGGAAGGTAAAGGAGTAAATACAAATACATCATCAAATCCTTTTCCATGAGCAATATTTCGTAGCTCGTCAACAGGATTTTTCATGCGGGATGAATTCAGGTATTTTAGTTCTATGCCATTGATGGCCGCTTCTTCCGTTCTATAGAGATTCATTGCCCGATCTAATCGTGGTTGATCAATATCGGTAACGACCAGAAGCCTTGGTTGTCTGTCTACCCTATGGATTGCATAGTTAATCGCCGCCAGTCCCATAGGTCCTGCACCTGCGAGGATGGCCATATTACCTCCCTGAACAATATCCATTTCATGTTTGTATTGACCTGGGTTTGTATGATAATTTGCATGCATAGCTCCAACAACGCACGATATAGGTTCGGCCAATGCCCCTGGATAATATCCTTTTCCTGTATAAGTTAAGAGACATTTATGTCGCATGATCGTATCAGGGATGATAATATAGGTTGAATCTCCACCTATATAGGGGTAAGAGTAGCCTGGTGCGCTCAATACACCTGATGGTCCGTCTTCATCATTAATAGCTGGCTGTATTGCGAATTTATCACCGGGAGCAAAAGAGTCCTTCCATTTTTCACCAACTTCAATGATCTCTCCGGCAAATTCATGTCCGATAATTACCGGATGGGTTCTTACATTGGCTGGAACTCTTCTGTGCTCAGCTCCCTGATGAACTGCCTTATAGGAAGACATACAAAGTGAATCGCATACTACTTTTGCCAGGATCTCGTCAGGTTGCATCATAGGAAGCTCAAACTCTTCAAGCCTCAGGTCCTTCTTGCCATATAACCGGACTGCCTTTGTCTTCATGCATCATTGGTATTAAAAATAAAATCTTTCAGCTCCTGTACTGACTTGAAAAAGCGATCACAAGCTGCATTCAGAATTTCAACTTTGGAACCATAACCCCAACTTACTCCTGCAGCTATCATCCCTGCATTTTTAGCGGTTTTTATATCGGTCTCCGAATCACCGACAAACAATGTATTACCGGCCTTTATGTTAAGAGATCGAACAATTTTAATAGCCATCGAAGGATCCGGCTTTATGGGCACATCAGGCATTTGACCAGCAATATAATGAAAATGAATCGTTGGGAAAAAATGATTCACAATTTCCTTTGTAATTTTATCTGGCTTATTGGTTAAAATACAGATGGGAATTCTTTTTTTATTCAGTGATTCAAGCAAGTTCAATATTCCGGCATAGACAGTTGTATCATGCTTACAAACCTTGCCATATAAATCGATATATTCATGAAGAAGCTGATCTACATCAAATCCTTCTTTTTTTTCAGGTAACGCCTTTTCCAGAAGTGCATATGCCCCATGGCCTATCCATTTTTTATAATCAGAGATGGAATGCGCTTTGAGTCCGTGATTTCTAAGTAAAAGGTTTGCGGCCGTGACAATATCAGGCAGTGAATCGGTCAGTGTGCCGTCCAGATCAAATATGACTGCCTCTATCTTCATTTTTATCTGATGTTACATGATATGATGTTTTAACTTTCCAAAATAAAAATGGAACAAGTACATTATTTAAATGAAAAGCGGAATTAAATTACTGTTACGAATATAAGCAAGGTAGATAATTATGTTAATACTAAGTGCTCTGATAACGGAAAGTTTCCTTACTTTTATACATAGTTAATATCACCAATAATAACTGTTTATCAGTCATGAATTCCACCGCACAATTTTCCCAACCCAAAGAATATAAGGTAATTCTTAGGGACTCATATCGAAAAAATGTCTATTATGGACTTGATGATTTCGATTGCAGGTATCTGAAAATTATACAGGCAAAGTTCGGTTGTCTGAACAGCTTTCATACTATCCCCGACCGTGTTAAAATGGAAATGGCACCTTATATTTGGAAAGAATCGATACAAAAATTCATGCTTGATGAGAACTTACGACAACCTGTTCAGCTAAATCAGTTGGAAACTATGATCATAAGTTATACCACTGCATAGTAATTATTAACTAAAAAGGCTTGAGCACTTTCCAGGTCAACTGTTATCCGATCTTTAAAAATATTTAGTTTATCTGAAAGGAGACCGGGATTTTTCATAGTGCAGACCAGAAAATCACGAAAAAAATGTTGCATTTTTCGCAAATGGGCAAAATTTTATTTGCGAAACTCCGTAAAATTTGAATATGATGTTGCAAAAATCGCAAATATTTATCTGGTATCCTTTCAAGTGATGATAAATTATGCGATATACCGTAATTGAGATGAATGTAGTTGCGAATATCCGTTTTATTGTTTTTTTCTTTCGAACTACTTTTGTAAACCAAAACTAATTCCAATGTTCAAAAACACGGTTTACGCATTAATATATCTCGTCTTTAACCTGTCAAACAATATTTCTTTCGGTCAGCATTATACAGATTGGACCGGTTTTGAATTTGTGAAGCAGCGCAAACCTGTTATTGGTACTTTAATATTTAACGAATTGGTAAATGATTACACAATCAATTTATCGGAGTATTTCACTGATGCTTATAAATTACCTGAAGATTGCACCGATGAAATGGATTTTTATTATACCTGGGCAACATCTCTTCCTTCGTGTGAATGGGATTTTATATTGCTGGAACCTGGTGGAATTCTGACTATCAGAAGGGGTTATCGATGGGATGGCGCTACCAACGGCGGAGAAGATGAGATATATAACCATCGTTCTTCACTTTTACATGACGCTTTATACGATCTGATGCGAATGGGTTACCTGGAGCCTGATCTCTTTGATATAGGTGATCCATCAGAATGTGATAATGCCGGTGATTTTAACCGCAAAATGGCAGATATGGTTTACTATATGATAGCCGTTGAAGACGGTGAGTCTGTTGAAAAGGCCGAATCGGATTTTGTGTGGATCAGAACAGGCGGGTGGATAGGTACAAGTACCGATTTTCAATTAAAGGACTGGAAATTCCATATTTCTGATCTCACTGCATATACTTCTAAAAGTGGTGTCATGCTGGAATGGAGAAAGAGTAACGTGTTTCAGCAAAACAGTGGTTTGGCCATAGACAAAAGCTATGTTCTTATGAGAAATGGCGAGATATATGGTCAGGTCAACGCCTTCAATTGCAAATACATAGATGAAAATGTTGTCAATGGTGAATTATATTCTTACCAGATCATACCTGTCAAGAACAGTAAGAATGAATATGATTGGTCTAACGTAGAGTATGTTGTACCCAACACCGGATTAGGAAACTCCATCGAGTTTAACGGTATTGATAATTATTTTATAGCCAATACGGTAGGTAATGATATCTGCCATAATAATACAATAAATTCAACTCAGTATCCTTTTAATCTTACAATGGAGATGAGAGTTTTGCCAAAGGCAAAAGCCGGTAAAAACTCAATATGGGCATTTAATACAATTCATGGAAATGACCGCCAGATTTTGCTGTATGATGGCGATCATCAGAAGTTTTGCTATTACGACGAGTCGAACGGATACCTCATGAGCAATAATGAATATCCTGTTAATAAATGGTATCATGTGGCAATGATCTTTGATAGTTTAAGTAATGCCACACTATATATCGATGGAAATCAGGAGATTTCTTTTAATACTCAGATCAGGCCTTCTTATGGAGATAGATTTAGTATTGGCCAGGAATGGGATGCAGATACAGCATCTCAGTTTTTCAAAGGTACTATTGATGAAGTGCGCCTATGGAAGCGGATCCGATCGAGGGAAGAAATAGTCAGGGATAGGCAGATTCCATTAGAGGGTAATCAGCAGGATCTGATCAGTATGTGGCATTTTGATGAGCCTCTGAATTGCTATACGGTATCATATTGGGGTGATAGCGTTATTGAAAATACAATAAAGTGCTATGATGCCTCTGCCTATGGCAACGATGGCATCTTTAAAGGTGATGAAATTTTTTCTACTGAAGTCATTAATATAGAAGAAATTAAACCTTTTATGTTAAATCAAAACTTTCCGAATCCGTTTTCGAAAAGAACAGTAATCAGGTTTTCATTGCCTTTCTCAGACTTTGTTTCCCTTACAGTATACAATCTTGATGGTAATGAAATAGAAGTTTTAACCAATAATTATTATACAGCCGGAACCTATGAAATCGATTGGCATGCCTGTGATATTTCAAATGGGATGTATGTCTGTAAATTGACATCCCGCGGGTTTTCAGCTTCTTTTAAAATGATCCTTGAGCAATAGACTGGAATTTCTAATAACAAATTATCAATCGTTCTATGAGGGTAAATAATTCGTTATGTGTGATCGGTGCGGAGCATTAATAAATTGAATTTTGAAGCCAATAAGAATCAACCAATTTGATTTTCAAAATAGTTTAGTTCCGGTATGCTGGAAAATCAACCAACTCAATATAAATTAAACCTAAAAATCGATGAACATGATACAGAAATTAAAGATCATTTTAATGGCATCATTGATGTTTCTATGTGTGTATAATATCAACAGTCAGACCAGGTTTGATGGATATTCTATTAGTCCGAAATTAGGAGGCTATGGAATGAATAATATGGACCAGGTCGGGTATATGATTGGTATTGAGGCCAATATTATGAAAAAACACTTTTTATACTCGGCCAGCTATTATTATGGTAATGAATGGATTATACTGGGTGCTGGTCCCGACCGATATTTTCACCAGGCTTCATTGCTATTTGGAAGGTATAATCAATTCGGATTATTGCGTATGGATTATCAGGCCGGACTTGCTGCAATCACTGGAATCAGGCATACAACCCATCATCATGAAAGTTTCCTGGATGGTTATTACGATATCGAGCATTATCTCAAACCAGGATTGGCATTGGAGTTTGGACTTGAGTTTGTTCCTGCTTATAGCTGGAGCATCGGCACACAAGTCAACGTAAATATCAATCCCGAAAGCACAATGATCGGATTCGCAATCAGTTTATCGTTCGGGAGATTCAGTAAATAGAAAACTTTAAGGATATTCTTAATTAGTCAACCCTTAAAAAGTCGTTGTTTTTAGAAAATGATAATTTAAAACA
>CAZWIU010000114.1:0-12431 GCA_964634105.1 uncultured Bacteroidales bacterium
AATTGTAATACAAACATTTAACTACTTTGAAATAAAAAATCAGCAAACCCTAATTGTTAAAGAACCTGAAGATTACCTTTTCAGTCCTGCAAGAAATTATGCAGATTTGGATTATCTTCTGGAAGTAGAAGTAGAAACCCAACAGTTGATAACCGTAAGATAAGACAATCCGTGTCACGCGTCTGGAGACGCACGCCAGCGCGGGAGAAATGGGAATAACGCATTGATAAACAATTCAGTTTTCGGGATTCAGTATAAGGATTGTTGAACCTCTATTATGTAAGAGGAGCTTTTTGCCAACTATTATGTTCCTGCCTGCCTGATGTCAGGATTATGCAAATGTGCAATTTGTTTTTTAGTTCACCTGTATTTTCTTAACAAAACAGTCATTGCCCGCTTCGAACTTCAATATATACACCCCATCGGGTAAACCCTGTGTTCCGATTGTATATAACGACCTGAAACGGACTGTTTTTTGAACTCTGCCCGTAAGATCGATCAGACTGAATGTTACATCACCATCACCTTTGCTTACTATAGTAAGAGACTGGCTTTCTTCTGAATACCGGATGAGGATATTATCTTCGGATACCTTTGCAGGGTGGGTTATTCCGTTCTCTACTTCATTCGTGATCAGTATATTGTCGAAGTATAGCGTATTATCTCCCATGTCCCATCCTTCAGTGGCAATTTCCAATTGATCTGTTGCACTCCAGTCGAATTTTCCTTCCGGATTGTGCCATGCTCCGTTATCCCATGAGCCTGTCTCACTAAATTCAGAAAGGGGCAGGTCGATCTTATGCCAGGTGTTATCTGCAGGTACGGTAATGTTGTTACTCATCCTCCAGGGGTGATCTTCCGGGTCGTCGGTTTTTGTATCCAGAAAGCGCACCTGGAGGCTACAATTGGTGGCATTCCCTTTTACCCATAAGGAAAGAAAATAGGAATGTTCCGCCAACCAAGACAAATCCTTGACCGGATGAAAACCGAAAACAAGACTGTTATAGGGAGCTGCTCCGTTCCATTTAATGCAATATGTTCCTTCAAAAGGCTCATCCGTGGAATAGAAATTCAGCGCTCCTGAAGTATAACTCCTTTCCCTGACTACAGGATTCACATAGTCCTGATATACCGGGTAACCTTCAGTATCAGGAATTATTGTTAACGGGGTCTGGGCAGGTACGTTGAGTCCCAGCGCTTCAATCAGAGGGATGTTCAGGTCATGATCAAACAATCCATAGTAATCGCCACGTGTGAATATGCCCATATCGCTGTGGTAATCCCAAATCAACCAGGGAATATTTCTTTCTTCGAAAGCGTTTCGCAGTGTCTGATACCAGTATATGCGATCGTCCGGAGGACAAGAACTTATAAAGGAACCATACTCGCCGCAAAAGATTTTCACGTTGCGTTCAGCAGCAAAGTCTTTGGCAAGATCCATAAGTTTCTTCACCGAATCAACTGTACCCATGTATTCGTAGATCTGCCAGTATTGTTCTTTCCATGTTCCAAGATATTCCGCAGGACAGGGCGGCATAGTTTCTTCCGAATATGGGAATGGTACACCCGAAGCTACAGCGAAATTACTGTTGGCAGCGCCCTGAGCAGTGAAGAGATGCGGTTCATAAAAGTGAAAAGTATACAGTACATTGTCGTCATTATACACATACATGGAATCCAGGTTTCTGAAATCATCCCAGTTGGAGGGACTAAGTATGATGGTATGGGTATCGTCAATTTGCCGAATAGCACTAAGTACCTCCTGCTGAGCAATGTTCCAGATATCATTATCTATATCATGCGGTTCATTTAATATCTCATAAAGAAGAAACCCGGAAGCATCTTTATAGTGGAAGGCAACCTGATTCCATAACTTTTCCAGGACCGTCCCAATCTCAGGATCAGTAACAGTTCCTGCCTCTCCGGAAGAATGATTATCAAGGATAAGGTATATTCCCAACTCATCGCACCATTGAACTACCTGATCGAATAAATCGTAAAACAAGGGGTTTACAGTATAATCCGGTTCACCGTTGGTAATGTTGGGTAAGTGAACGGGAACACGTATTACATCGCAGCCCAGAATTTTAATATTTTCAAAATCATCCTGCGTATACTGCGTGAATTTTACTTTTTCTGCAGATTCCGCCTCAAACCAGTAAGCAAGGTTTATGCCGCGGGTAAAAGGTACATTCTGCCCGTTGACAAATTGAATACTTATAATAATTAAAATAAACAAGAAGGTTCTCCTGCGCTTTCCATCGCTTACTTTTTCCATCAGTGTATCTCTATAAATAATGTTCCAAAGATACATAGTTCCTGTTTGTTTTTTACAGGGAAATAAAACTAACACGAAGCTGTGCGAAGAACCTGGATAAAATTGATGGCTGATTTGATGTACCAGAACCCATTCGGATTGATACACTCTGCGTAGCCCCCGCTCGTCGTAGACTGTGTCTACGTCGCAGCAAAAGGTTAGCCTGCCTTTATTGGCAGGTAAATTTGTAACTAACATTGCGAAACAGGTAATTCTTATGAAATACCTTATACTCACAACATTTTTTGATGCAGACTTGGCATTATTAGTAAACTCCCCTCTCTCGGTGAGAGAGGGGAACTCTGCATTCTGCCAAGTCACGCCCCCTCTGGCTGAGGGAGATGGGAGGTGTGTCAAACAACAACCGAATACCCTGCTATCGTACGAATCAATTCGTGTGACTTCTGCCCACCAGCTTAATCCCTGCTACTGTCAACATTAACAGGAAGAGCCAATAGCTAACAGCCAATGACAAAAGCCTACAACCTATAGCCTACAAGCTACAGAGAAAAAATTTCACGCGAAGTTCGCAAAGAATTCCGCAAAGCGCACAACAGCCTATATCTTTCATCCGCCATAGTGCCGGGCATCCGGTACGGAGGCACATCATCCATTCATTCCCTCCCCCATTTATCCATCCTTCCATTATTCCAGGGAAACATCAAAAAACTGCACCATAACAGCTACTGCTCATCATATTTTTCTCAGACACTCAAATAAGCATATATACGTAGCATTCTATAAGTTTATCTACTCACAGTATTTTAACTACCCATTTATACAATGAAAAGCTGTTTCACAGGCTTTTAGCTTGATTTAACTTGCATCACGAAAACAAAAGGATGGTGCAACAATCACTTTTCACGAGATTACAATCGGATGTCCGCCTTCAGGAAGGTCTCCGGGCCTGTATAAATTGCGGCACATGTACTGCAATTTGCCCGGCAGCATCGTTCTATAATTACGACCCAAAAAGAATTGCCACCCTCGTGCAGACTGGCAATAACGAAGAAATTGAAAAGCTCCTGAAAAGCGATACCATCTGGTATTGTGGCGAATGTATGTCATGCAAAACCCGATGCCCGAGAGGAAATACTCCCGGATTAATTATTATGGCATTGCGTAAACTTTCGATACAGACGGGCTATTTCACAGAATCGGAAAAAGGTAGACAAGTGTACGCAATAAAGAAGACGGTTGGTGAAAATATCCTTACGTATGGCTATTGTGTTCATGTTGAAACTGCCGACACATTGCTTCATCCCGAGCAGGGCCCTGTATGGAAATGGATCAGGAAGAATGCACCGGCTGTGTATGATCGCCTGGGCGGCAACTATGGAAAAGAGGGTGCCGGCGCCTTACGCAAAATATCCGATTCAGATATGAATGAACTTAGAGCCATTTTCAGGCAGACAGGTGGACAGGATATGTTTGATACAATTGAAGAATATTCCAGGAAGAAAGCAACTGAAGTCGGGTACACTAAGGAGGAATTGAATACTGAACCTAATCCCTATTTCTTTGAAGTATATAAAAAGAATTCAAACAATCACACAAAGCGTCGGGTATGATTCTGGAAGGTAAAAAACAAGTCTGGCAGGATTATCAGAAAGAAATTGCTGATGACAGGTATTTCTATGCACGCAGTTGTATCCGCCAAAATTTCTTTCCGGGCGCCGAACACACCTTTCTGAAGGTTATGAGGAACGAGCTTGGCAAAGATGTGTATGACGATCCGCGCCATACTACCTGCACAGGTATTGGATATCACACCGATATTGTGCCGCTCGAGACTATCATGACCGTTGTTGCGCGGCAGTTTTCATTGATGAGTGAAAACGGTTACAAAAATTTTGTTCCTTCCTGCATTACCTCTTTTGGCATTTATACCGAAATACTTGAGCTTTGGGAACATCACCCCGAGCTCGAGGACCAGGCCAGGGAAAATTTGCTGAAAGCTACGGGACGTACGTTCGAGAAACCGGCAAATGTGGCCCACTCCAGCGATGTTATCTATAAATTCCGTAACGAAATAGCAGGCAAAGCCAGGTATAACCTTATTAATAAAAAAACCGGTAATCCTGTTCGCGTTGTGGAACATATCGGTTGCCACTATTCCCGCATGTTTCCGCACAAAGGGATTGGAGGGGCAGAGTATCCTTTTGTTCTCACCGGGCTTGTTGAAGCTTTCGGGGGTGAGGTAATCGATTATCCTGAACGGCGAACATGCTGTGGTTTTGGATTTCGTCAATATATAGTACAGGCAAATCGCGGCTATAGTATTGCCTGTTCCAAAAGGAAATTTGAATCGATGGCTCCCTATAACCCCGATTTTATTATAACGAACTGTCCGGGTTGCCCCATGTTCCTCGACCGCTGGCAATATGTTATCCATGAAATGGAAGGTAAATCATATGGACCGTCAGGCCAGGGAATCCCTGTGTTGACATTCGAGGAGCTTGCCGGCCTTATGCTGGGCTACAATCCCTGGGATGTTGGTCTGCAGACACACCAGATCGATGTTGAACCGCTGCTTGACAAGATAGGGATAGAATATAATAAAGACGATAAATACCGCGACAAAGACGGTAACTATATAGGCAGACCTGATGTTCCGGAAATTTCCAACATATTCCAAACCGTATGAAAGCAAACCAGAAACGAGTGATCATTATCGGAGGGGGTCCGGCCGGGTTAGTTGCTGCCAGCAATCTGACACTGCTTGGGCATGAGGTGACCATCCTGGAGAAGGAAAAAGAACTCGGTGGGAAAATACGTCGGTGGCATAAATTATTTCCGGATGGCAAACCGGCACACGAGGTTGTGAATGCATTGAATAACAGGGTGAACAGCGACATCCGGGTCGTGACCGAGGCCAGGATCAATGAGGTGATCCGCGAAGGTGGCGAGTATGTTTTTAAAGTCAATAACCATTCTATATACAGCGCCGATGCAGTATTGATCACCGTGGGCTACGATCTGTTCGATGCGCGCAGAAAAGAGGAATACGGCTACGGGATATATGACAATGTGATCACCTCTGCCGATCTCGAATATCTTTTCGCTGACGATCAGCCGCTCCTGACAAAGCAGCATAAAAAACCCCGTCGTATAGCCTTTATTCATTGTGTCGGATCGCGCGATGAGAAAGTCGGTCATGAATACTGCTCATCGGTTTGTTGTGTTACGGGAATTAAACAGGCTATTGAAGTTAAAAAGCACCTGCCCGATTCGGAGGTTTTCATGTTTTACATGGACTTGCGAATGTATGGTCGTTTTTTCGAGGACTTATACCTTCAGGCCCAGGAAAAATACCACGTTCAGTTTATCCGCGGCCGGCTCTCGGAAGCAGCCGAAAATCCGGATGGCAGCCTCACGCTCAAAGCCGATGATACCCTCGCCGGCAGTCCGCTCAAAATGAATGTCGATATGATGGTCCTGCTGATTGGTATGGAAGCAGCCTCATGTACAAAACAGATTGGTAAAATGCTGAAAGCCGAAGCGGGCCCCGACGGCTTCTTCTACCCTTACGATTCACATATTGAGAGCAATGCCGGCTCAGTGGAAGGAATTTTTATGGCCGGCTGCTGCACAGGTCCGAAAAGCCTCGAATTTACAATTGCCGATGCGCGCAGTGCAGCGCTTAAAATACATAAATACCTAGTACATACACCCGTTGCTAAAATGTTAAACTAAGGTTATGATCAACTTTGGATTTGAAATACACAACGATTCTACCATTGACCTGAATAAAGGCAGGCTTGATATTGCCCATGAGGTACTTAAGAATGAGCCTTCGCTTCATAAGTGTATTCAATGCGGAAGTTGTTCATCAACCTGCAGTGCTGCCGCCTTTACCGACTATAACTTCAGGAAAATGCAGTTGCTGATGCGCCGGGGTGAAATAACTGCATTGAAAAAAGCCATTGAGAAGTGCATGCTGTGCGGTAAATGTCAGTTGGTATGCCCACGTGGCGTGAATACACGGAATGTTATCCTCCAGATAAAACTTGCATTAACTAACCTTAACTGATATGCGATTCGATCCGTTTGTTCTTCCGTTTACCCTTGGGATGATTTTCCTGTTCAGCATCCTGGCATGGAAATTCACCTCATGGATCCGTCGGCTGGAATTGTACCAGCAACTCATGGTGAAAAAGAACCTGCTATCGCTTAGAACGCTTAAAGGAATTCGTGAGATTATTCTTGAATCGCTGCTGCATCATCGTATTTTCAAAAAGAATGCATTGCTGGGTTATATGCATATGAGCCTTGCTTTCGGATGGTTCCTGCTGATCGTGGTAGGCCATTTCGAAACTTCCAGTTTCTTTGGCAAGGGTTTCAGAGGTCCTTATGTACCTATTTTCATTCGTTACTTCCAGGGTGTTACCGAAAGTTCATTTGCCGAAAGAGCTTACTGGTTTGCCATGGATGCTCTCCTGCTGTTTGTATTATCGGGAGTGGCCCTGGCCTGGTTTAAACGGTTGCGCTCGAAAACATTCGGAATGAAAAATACAACCCGGCACCCGCTTGGCGACCGGATTGCACTTTCCGTTTTATGGTTTATATTCCCGCTGCGTTTGGTTGCCGAAAGTATAACATCAGCTCACTTTGGAGGTGGAAGTTTCCTTACAGGAAGCATAGGCCGCCTCATTGCCGGCAATGCAATTAATGAAACTGTTTTTATGGGTTCGTGGTGGGCCTATTCACTCGCCTTGGGTGCCTTCTTCATTGCCCTGCCTTTCTCCCGCTATATGCACATTCCAAGCGAACTTGGGGTAATCATGCTACGCAGCTGGGGAGTTAACGCCAGCAAATCGAGCCGTTGTGGCATGAACCAGTTTGAGATCCACTCCTGCTCATCCTGCGGTATCTGTATCGATCAATGCCAACTTAATAATACATTAAAGCACCGTTCACATCAATCGCCCTATATTTACCGTTCGATCCGTGAACGAAAACCTTGTGTCGAAGATCTCTTTAACTGCCTGATGTGTGGGCGCTGCGAGCAAGCCTGCGTCGTGGGTATTGAAAACAATGCCATCAGAATGGCCGAGCGAAGTAAGGTCGTGAAAGAATTGGTCTCAGACTTCGGATACCTGAATAGTCATGAGCCGATGAAGCCCACAAAAACCGACGTTATCTACTTTGCAGGCTGCATGTCGCACCTTACGCCTGGCATTAAACAATCGATGCAACAGATCTTTAATGCAGCCGGTGTAAATTATACTAACCTCGATGAAAATGAGAGCATCTGCTGTGGAAGACCCATGATGCTGGCGGGTATGAAAGCCCAGGCTGAAGATCTGATCCGTAAGAATAAATCGATCATAAAACAATCGGGAGCCAAACTTTTGGTAACCTCCTGTCCTATCTGTTTCAGAATTTTCCGTGAAGAGTACAAGTTGAACATCGAAGTAATGCACCATACGCAATACCTGGATAAACTTATCTCATCGGGAAAATTGAAAATTCATAAAACAGAACGGCAGGTTGTTTACCACGATCCCTGTGAATTAGGCCGTGGATCAGGAATATACGAAGAACCACGAAATGTGATCCATAAGCTGGCCAACCTGGTCGAGAACGATTCAGTCCGCTCACAGGCAATGTGTTGCGGAGGAAGTATAGCCAATACAATCCTAAGCTCACGTGAACAGAGAAGACTTGCCTCCGAAACGATCAATAAACTGGTCACTCCCTATACGGAAGCCATCATCACCTCATGCCCGCTATGCAAGAAAACCTTCAGTAAGGTGAACAGCTGGTACGAAGTACTCGATATCGCTGAACTGCTTGCAGCACAGCTTGCCGACCGTATATCACTGAAACATAAAAAGACCCGTAAAGAAGTATATCACGAAATTTCTTATTGATTTGGCGTCGATTTGCTGTCTTTATGATTCTATTTTTCCTTGCATTATCAGGTCTGACTCTTAATAACTGATATCCGGCAAAAGTTAAAAAATTTATGGCCACAAAATCACCAAGGCTCAAAGTAAACACTAAGATGTTCATATATCTAGCTTATAGCCTTTTTGTGAAATCATTGTGTCGTTGTGACCTTGTGGCATAAATTTAACAGTTGGCTGATTAAGCATATTAAACATCTATTTTCCCCGAATAGCAATGATTCTAATACACAGCTATTTTAACTCTCACACTTCTTCTTCAGTGATTCAAGCCAGGTTTGCATTCCGTTTTCCAACGATTTGTTGAATGACTTCTTAAAAATCCTGGCTGGCAAACCTTCCATACTTTCCTCTACCGATACTTCAGTTTTTCCATTGCTCTCAACCAGTTTCCAGTTATGGATTGCAGAAATTCCAAAAGTTTTACCTGTCCATCCAAGACTGTTATTTGGTTCAACGGTATGTAATATGGAATGAATTCTCACTCCTCCCGAGGTCCAATCGAATGTAGAGCCGGCTTTTAACTCGCCATGCAGTTTTGATTCTGCTATTTCATGTTGCCAGTTGCACCAATTGTCGATGTCCGTTAATGCAGTCCAAACTTTATCCTTCTTACTGTTGATAGAAATTATCTTACTGCATTTTACCGGAGCATTTGAATTTATTGTTTTCATATCTGCTATTTTTCTTATTATTAAAAAAGTTAAGATTTTGATATTCTTATGCATTCATTAACGCATCGATATTAAATTTCTTCATTTTCAGAAAAGCTTTTGTAACGCGTTCCGATCGTGAGGGATCGCTCATCAGTTCTTTAAGAATTGCTGGTACCACCTGCCAGGATATGCCGAATTTATCTTTAAGCCAGCCGCATTGTACCTCCTCGCCGCCTTCGGTCAGATTATTCCAGTAATAATCAATCTCATCTTGCGTTTCACATTCCACCAAAAAAGAAACGGCTTCGTTAAAACTGAATCCATGCATCAGGGAACTATCCATAGCCATAAAGACCTGTTCGCCAAGTTTAAATTGCGCATGCTTTATCGTGCCTTCAATCTCATTATCTTTTTTTGAATAGTTCATTATCATGACAATTGATGAATTCTTAAACACCGAAGTATAGAACCGGATCGTCTGTAAGGCTTTTCCATGTTGTTTCTCAGTAAACATCAATACAGGAGTAAATTTCTGGCCTATATCTTCTATTCTTCCTAAAGACAATTGCCAGTTTACTCCATAGCGATCCCTGAGCCAACCATATTTGTCGCTCCATTCGTACGTATCGAAAGGCATCTGAACCGATCCGCCTTCCAGTAATCGCTGCCAGGTGTTGTTTATTTCATTTTCCGATTCGCATACAACATAGAAAGAAATGGAAGGGTTGAAAGTAAATTCCGGTCCGCCGTTCAGGCACATGAACCTTTGTCCGGCGGATTCGAAGTTTACAACAACCGGAGACTCATCTGTTATTGTTGAATCGGGAAAAACAGAACAATAGAATGCTGCTGCTTCTTTAGCCTTGCCGTCGAACCACAGGCATGGAGTTAGTTGATTCTTCATGGTTTATGCTGGTTAAAATGACTATCATGATTATACTAATTAGCCTTTTCGGTGCAGTTAAACATCCACTGTACCCCAAATTTATCCTTACAACTACCGTAGTAATCGCCCCAGAACATATCCTGCAACTCCTGTTCAACTTTACCGCCTTCCGATAATGCTGTAAAAAGCCGTTGTGTTTCTTTCCGCGTGTCAGGCTGGAGCATGATGTAGATATTATTTCCAATGTTTACTCTGAATCCCATTGATTCGGGTGCATCGGTACCCATGATTACGTGCCCTCCAAGAATAGGCAAGGCTATATTCATGATCAGATTTTTGTCCGTATCGGCCAAGGGAGGCATATTTTCAGAAGGAGGAATATCCTTGAACCTGGCAATTTCACCGATAAATTCGGTGTTGAAAACCGATTTATAGAATTGAAATGCATCTTCTGTATTTCGTTGGAAGTTGAGATAAGTACTTACTTGTGCCATAATCTTACGTGTTAATTTTTAAACTAATTATAATTATGTATTGGCGATGAAGAAACGACTTGGCCGGGCAGATCAATGTTCGCTTTCACACATTGACTTGAGTTTATTTAGCGCTTTCGGCCACGTTTGCCTGAAGTATGTCTTGAACTGCTTACCCATAGGTTGTGAGGTTTCGAGATCTATAGACAGCAGCGTCTGGCCTTTGTTTTCATTAAATGTATAGCACTCGAGCGAGCCTATCCAATGGTCAATCTCCTTTCCGCTGGTTACTTTTTTACCATTTCGGATCACTCCGGTATGTTCAATACATACATATTTATTCGGGGTATTCTCATTAATTCTGCTAACCATACCACCACTGTTTCCATCTTTATCAATACCTAAGAACAGTATTTTTTCACCCTTTTCCCAAGATCCTTCGTAATGCGAGGCAGGGTTAAATACCGAAGTCCATTCCTGGTAGGTTGTTGGATCGAGCATGGTCTTGTATACGTTAGCTGCAGTTGAATTTATACTTATTTCGAAATGCACAGTATCCTTACCCTGTGGAGTTTCCACATAGTTCTTAAAATTGTTTAAGATAGCCTGCCAGCCGGATCGTTGAAGTTTAACCGGATTTTCGTTTTCTGCTTCGAAGGTTTCAGTAAGTATTGTCTCACTTCCCTCTGATGAGAATAAGATTCGGACTTCTCTCCCATCATCGAGAGTAAAAAGCAGCTGTTTGTTTAATACTATCTTTTTGTAGACGCCGCTATAATCGAAGCCCTGGCTGCCATCTTTGGATTCCATGCGGTAAACGAACCTGCCGCCAACCCGTAGATTATTTTGCGCCTTCGGTGTATGCCAGTCGCCAGAGGCATGGTTCCAATGTATGATATGCTTTGGGTCGGTCCAGTATACCCATACTTTTTCAACGGGAGCCTCAATCCTTGAAGTTACCGTGATCATGGTCTTTTCAATTGTTTTCATGGTTTTCAGAATTATGTTTATGAATTACCTGTTGTAGTATGCAAACGATGTCTGCCGGAAAGAAAACAGTGGTGCCTGGCTATGGCACATAGTTACCGGGAAATCCGAATAATTAAAGAATAAACAAACGACGCAGGTAAAAGTTCGGACGGTAAAAATTTGACCAAAACAACGGATAATCAGAGTCTTAAAAAATGATCCGGTACACCTTTGAGCAGCATGCCGGATCAATGGAAAAGATTAATAAATCAGTTATTAATTACTCTATCAGCAGATTGAGTTCATTTGCATAATGCACGTTGAAAAAGGGATTGTGAATATTACATCCAATTGTAAATGCCTAAAACAGCAATTAGATTTTATTCCACATAAAAAACAGGTGATGTTACCTGCAGGTCGTCCGATGCATCTGCTCCCAAACGATAATATATGACAGCCCGGTATTCACCCTGTTCCTCGATTGAAAAACTCTCGTGGTAACTATGGTTTGATGAAGCCTGCATCAAGCCACTCAGGTATATTGCCGGACAGATGTAGCTCATAAAGTTGGTCCAAGTACCATCTTCTTTCCGCTGAATAATACCGTTGATCTGGTAATTGCAATGATACAAATAGAGCGAATCAACTTCCCCGGTCAGGTATTCGACATTAATCTGTTCCTGTGCTAAATAGTGAACTTTTTCCAGCTTAACAGACAGATCAGCAGATTCGGAATCATCATTTTTTTCGCATTGCATATGAAACAATGCCAGAAATAGTAATGTTAAAACGAATATTATTTTTTTCATGCTATGATATTTTAGATTCTGAATAATGATGATGAATGATATAAAATGGTTGCGTGTATTAATACGTAGCGCATAGTTACACCTGACAAATGAAAGTCAATTGATTATTTTAATGAACACTACTTTCCGGTTATAATATTCTAAAATTTCAAAAACAATGAATTTAAAGCGTATAAGAATATATAGCTACCTAGGGAACTCAAATTTTCGCATATGATTTATTCAACAGATAATTAGCCTCTGACGAGGCTAAAAGAAAGTGCCGCAGGTACGAATTATAAAAACGTTGAATTTAACCGGACAATAGTAATAGTATTTATTCTATGCAAAGTGTTATTATATGGCTGTTATTGTCGTAAATGGCGTTTACCCTTGGGCGTGCCGTCGCCATAGTAGCTCTGGCACGTCG
>CAZWIU010000115.1:0-12274 GCA_964634105.1 uncultured Bacteroidales bacterium
GTTGTTTTATTAATTATAGATTGTTTCATGGCACCATTGCGGATAATCATATTTATTATTATAATTTACATTCTTTTTACGAACTGATTTCCCCGGTGCATAGGATACTTCTTTCACCATTCATGCAGGTTAAAATATCTTTTTAGAGTTGCCTATGTGAAGTATTGCAAGCAATTTGTATTTTCACTCCTTCTTTTCATATTAGGATGTCGAAAATTTCTTCTTTCATTGTCACTGCTTTTCCACTCTGGATCATACTCGGCGTAATCCTGACTTTTATACATCCTGCTCTTTTTACATGGTTTTCGGGTAATTTGATAACCTATGGCTTGGGTATCATTATGCTGGGTATGGGACTTACCATCAGGTTGGAAGACTTTAAAAACATATTTAAAATGCCGGGATGGGTATTTACAGGCATCGTTCTTCAGTATACGGTAATGCCCTTCTTAGGCTGGTTCATGGGCTGGTTATTTCACCTCCCGGTGTTCTTTGCGGTAGGTCTGATCCTTGTTTCATGCTGCCCGGGTGGCACAGCTTCCAACGTGGTGAGCTACCTGGCAAAAGCAAATGTACCCCTGTCTGTTACTATGACTGCCATCTCGACCATGCTGGCTATATTTATAACTCCCTTGCTGAGCGAATTCATTATTGGAAGTAAAATCGAGGTAAATGGCTGGGCCTTGTTTTTTGACACACTGAAGGTAGTATTGCTACCCATAACCCTGGGAATTATATTAAATAAATATCTCCCTGTATTTTCTCAGAAGATAATGCCTGTTGCACCTGTCGTGGCCACATTTACCATTGTTCTGATAGTATCGAGCATAATCGGTTCGGGCAAGGAACTTATTCTCGACTGCGGCTGGCGCTTACTGATGGCTGTTTTTGGTCTTCATGCCGGAGGTTTCCTGTCAGGATACCTGGCATCGATGATTACAGTGAAAAATATACAGGCCAGGCAAACCATCTCGATTGAAGTGGGTATGCAAAACTCCGGATTGGGTGTCGTACTGGCCAAAAACAATTTTCCAAATCCTGCTACTGCTATTCCTGCAGCAATTTCAAGTGCGGTGCATAGTATTATTGGCAGCTTCCTGGCCGGAATATGGCGTATAAGGAACAGTAAAACATTGCCCTTTAATAATACCAACCAGTGAAATCTTTTTACCTGTTTGTTACAGTTGCGTAGAAAGCTGGCAATTAATTATGTTAGGATGAATCAACCCTGCTTTTATTCCTTTTCGAGAGTTAGTCGGGCATCTACAACCAGGTTATCATCAGTATCATCCCCATTTATGTCGTAACTATCCGTTTCCGAGAAGGAAAGTATCATTTCCTTACGTTTCAGCGACTCCACATCCATAATCTGCTCGTCGTCAGTACCTGCATCGAAAATCAGCTGACTATTATCGGAGCTGAGTTCCCATGTTCCATTATAGATATCGCCATTGGTGTTGGCCTCGAATGATCCGTCATCGTGGAATTCTATAGTACCTGACATCACTGAAGCAGTATAAAATGAAGCATATAACTCAGCCTGATTCTGGCTCATTCCCATCTCCTGCATCAGGTATTCTATGATATCCGTACCATTTACAGTAACATCCACCGAATACTCCGCAATGGTCCATGTACCGATTAAGTAATTCTCTTTATCTTTTGTACAGTTACTAAGAACAAAAAATAAAACAGCAATAAGGAGAATATTTCTTACAGTCATTAGTTTTTTCATACGATTAGTTTTTTGATATAATACGAAAAAGCAACCAAACTGTTTGCTAAATGTTATCAATCTATAACACTTTACTGTTGCGTTTGGTTTTTATTTTCCCAGTTAACGTGGATTTTGCGAAGTGTAACCTATTCAACTACCAACATTATGCTTATTAGCCAACAGCCTACAGCCTAAAACAGCCTATAATACTTTGTTTGCGTTCATCTGTGGATAAATCTGCGGCTGTCTGCGAGAAAAAATTTCATGCGAAGTGCGCAAAGAGTTCCGCGAAGCTGCGCAAAGCAGTTGAAGGAATGGTTCTATTGTGGAATAGCGATTAGCAGTTGGCTATTGGCTGTTGGCCTTTAGCTAAATGCCTCCGTGTAACTCCGTAAAAACTCTGTGAGACTCCGTGGTTTATTTTTTTAACCGCAGAGAGCATAGAGCGAAAACAGAGTAATCCACTCGGTACTCGTCTGCGTTCATCTGCGGAAAAATCTGTGTGCACCTTGCCTGCCCTCCTGGCGGCGGGCCTGTCTACCGACAGATAGATAATCCGGCAGGCAGGTCTGCGAGAAAAAAATTGCCAGCACATTTACATACCGAGCGTCTACTGTGCCTTTGCGTAGCCGCTTCGGCGAAGCAAGGCGCCGAAGGCTTCGCCGGAGGCGCAAGTGAAACGTAGGTGAACTACAGCCTACTACATTCATCCGCCGTGCTGTACGCCGGAGGCGCAAGCGAAGTGAAAGTAACTACTTCACATTCCCCACCGTTTGTGCCATAATAATATACTGATCGCTGGTGAGTTTGAGCAATTTGTTTAAGTCATCACCGTTGAAGGATCCACGAACTACGCTGCCTAACCCTGCTGAGGCACAATACAGGTAAACATTCTGGGCAATGGCTCCTGCCGTAAAAGCCGCGTTTGCTAGCATGCCTTTTTCATCCTGTGAGGCTGCCTTATTCTTATTGCATACGTACAGGATATTCAACGCAGCATCTTTTACAAAAGGCTGACCACCCGTTTTTGCGCGGATATCGTCAGTCGAAATACATATCAGGCTGTTTTTTTCTGCATCATAAAGGAAAACTCCTTTTGCAGTGGTGACATATATATCGACCTCCTGTTTATTACGGGCCGAGGGGGCAGTGTGCTTACCGTCGGACCGGTTAATTCCGTTAGCAGCCCAAAGAAGATTGGCCATTTGTTGCATGGTAAGTTCTTGGTTTGAATATTCCCTGGTTGAATGCCTCTCGTTCAGGGCTTGCATAAGCGGTTTACCACCGTTTTTAACAGGTTCCGGCAACTTGATGTCATTGCTGCTCTGTGTGAAACATGAGATTGCCGTAAGGGTCATCATGAAAAGGACTAACATTTTTTTCATCAGCTGATAGTTTATTGTTTTGGTTCAATTTATAGAATAATTTAATAAAAGGTTATACCATTCGGATGAATAGTTTTAAATATAGAAACTTTCATTAAGTTCCTTAATCCTTATTGGCGAAATAAATACGGAATATCAGATAATAAATTTTCATGGTGTGCAACCTTAGGATAATAGTTCTGTCATTACTACCAGAATTAAAAAAAAATCAAAACCATGAAAACTATTAAAATATTGATAATGACTTTTGTGCTGGGCAGTTTTATAGCTTGTGAAGATGATTGCCTGTTCGATAACGATCATAGAGTAACCGGCCGGGGTGATATCGAAACAGAATCGGTATATGTGAACGATTTTAGTTCTATCGACCTTCAGAATGTTTCGAATGTGTATGTCGAAACCGGTAAAGAGTGTAAAGTGGTATTTACTGCCTACGAGAACATTTTACCCTATATGGAAGCTGATGTAAGAGGCGATGAACTTATTCTTCGCTTCAACAGGAATATCAATGTTAACAGCGATGAAGAGATACGGGTCGATATTACATTGCCGGAACTTGACAGGGTGACGCTGAGTGGCGTCGGTAATTTTTATATCAGCGGTCCGCAGCAACAATCGATTGAAATGGAACTCGACGGAGTCGGCAATATTGAAGCTTTCGACCTTCCAGTCTATGATGCCAGCATTGAACTAAACGGAACCGGAAATATAGAAATCCTGGCTAAAGATTATCTTTCAGTCGATCTCGATGGATTGGGGAATGTTTATTATAGAGGTAATCCCGATTTAGACCTGGATATTAACGGGTTGGGTGAAGTAGTTAAGGATTAACAACCGAGCAGGGTTATACAGGTTGGTTTCTCAACAAATTAATATTAATAAGTCTGAATAACCCTGACGGACACAGGGTTTTGTAGCTCGATAGATCCCGCTTTTTGCGGGATTTATTTTGTGATAAAAGTTAATGTCTGTTTCACCGGGCCCGAATTCTCCTTTCACGTTTAAAAAAATTGATGTATAGTCTAAGAACCCGTTACATATATTGTATTTTTGTGGTATAAGTTACGTAATTAGGTTCCTATGAAAATACTTGTTACCGGTACTGCCGGTTTTATTGGATTTCATCTGGCAAAGCGATTAGCTAATAGAGGCGATAAAGTAGTCGGGCTTGATAGCATTAACGATTACTATTCGGTCGATCTGAAATATGACCGGCTGAAAGTCGCTGGCTTTAATAGGTCGAAGATCAGTTATGGCAAGAAAATAAAGTCCTCGGTAAACCCCGATCATACCTTTATTCAACTAAACCTTGAGGATAAAAAAGCGATTGATAAACTATTTGCTGCAGAAAAATTTGATAAAGTCTGTAACCTGGCAGCCCAGGCAGGAGTGAGATATAGCCTGGAGAATCCAATGGCTTACATGAACAGTAACATTGTTGGGTTCATCAATATACTTGAGGCATGCAGGCATCATTCAATCCAGCATCTTACCTATGCCAGCAGTTCCAGTGTTTATGGGATGAACGAGGCTATGCCATTTTCCACACACGATAATGTTGACCATCCCATCAGCCTGTATGCAGCCAGCAAAAAGTCGAACGAACTGATGGCGCATACATACAGCCATCTGTTTGGAATTCCTTCTACCGGCCTGCGTTTTTTTACAGTGTATGGCCCTTGGGGCAGGCCCGATATGGCTCTGTTTCTTTTTACTAAAGCCATACTGGAGGGTAAACCAATCCAGGTATTTAACGACGGCAATATGCGAAGGGACTTTACCTATATCGATGATATTGTTGAAGGAATCGTTCGTGTGATCGATAATCCGCCGGCAGGAAATAAATACTGGACAGGAAAGAGCCCCGATCCGGCTACATCAAAAGCGCCCTACCGACTCTTTAATATTGGCAACAGCAGTCCCGTTAACCTGATGGACTTTATTAAGGCCATTCAGGATACCCTTGGCAGGAAAGCCAAAATAAAATACCTCCCGATGCAGCCGGGCGATGTTCCGGTTACCTGGGCAGATGTGAGCGACCTCGAAACATTGCTGGGATACAAACCCGATACCTCGGTTAAAACAGGTATTAAGCGCTTCATAGAGTGGTATAAAGAGTATTATGAAATCTAACTATGATCCCTGCTCAAGATTAGCTCATTTGGAGCAGCCGGTATCTTTGTCCGTATATTGTTAAAATTATTGTTATTTTCTATGTGCCTTCTTCGTATGGAATGGTCTTTACTATATCCGCTGCTTTTATTATTGACCTTTTTGCTTACCCTGGCAGTGCGCTACCTGGCGATCAGGAATGGTTTCTTTGATATTCCCAATGCACGAAGTCTTCATTCCGAACCAACACCAATCGGCGGTGGACTGGCCGTTGCTATTTCCTGGTATGGGTTACTCATATATATGTTTTACAGGAGAGAGATTGATTCCAACCTGTTCTATGCGCTTCTGTCGGGCAGCATAGTTTGTATCGTAAGCCTGATTGATGACCTGGTCGACCTGAGACCTGCTATTCGTATTCTGGCACAAACTGTTTCGGCTGTGGCTGCAGTATATTTTCTCGGAGGCCTTAAGTTATTGGACGTAGGATTTGCAACCATTGAATTACCTTTATGGTCGAATATTTTGGTAATTATTCTTTTCATCTGGTTCATCAACCTTTTTAACTTTTCTGATGGCATCGACGGATATCTTGGGGCAGGAGGGGTTTTTATTTTTGCTTCTATGTCTTTTTTCACCGACAATCCGTTAAGCTTAGGTTTTGCGGCTATTATCACAGGTTTTCTGCTACTGAATTGGCCCAAGGCAAAAATCTTCAGCGGCGATGTGGGAAGCACCTTAATCGGGTTCACATTTGTAGTATTTGCGATCAAATTTCAGAATGAAAACGAATTATCACTGATCAATTCCCTGGTGCTCTCCGGTCTGTTCTGGACTGATGTCACCGTTACGCTGGTACGAAGAATGATCAACCGGGAAAGATTGGTTGAACCGCATAATAAGTTTGCCTATCACAGATTGTTTTTAGGAGGTTATTCACAGCAGAGGGTATTACTAACTGGCATTGGTTTGAATATATTACTGTTCCTGGTTGTATTGATTTTTTTGAATTATGCATATGAATTCTTACCGGGAGCCTTGTTGGTGCAAACAGCAATTATATGGCTTTTCATTAAACTGGCAGATCATAAACGCAGTTTTTATCAATCGTAATTTCCCATAAAAAATAATCCCGCATCACCTAGTGCAGATGTGCGGGAATTATACTATTATATTAATAAACTATTACTTCAGTGCAGCCTGTGCAGCAGCCAGCCTTGCAATAGGAACGCGGAAAGGTGAGCAGCTTACATAGGTAAGACCGGTCCGGTAGCAGAATTCTACAGAAGCAGGATCGCCACCCTGTTCGCCGCAGATACCGATTTTCAGGTCGGAACGTGTAGCCCGGCCTTTATCAACGGCCATCTTTATCAGTTGGCCAACGCCATCCTGGTCTATGGTCTGGAACGGGTCGGCAGCAAGCATCTTCTTATCGAGATATTCGTGCATAAACCCGCCGATATCATCCCGGCTGAAACCAAAAGTCATCTGGCTGAGATCGTTTGTCCCGAACGAGAAGAACTGGGCAGTCTTAGCCATCTTGTCGGCGAGCAGGCAGGCACGTGGGATTTCGATCATGGTGCCATACTTATATTCGATTTCTTTTATGCCGAATTTCTTGCATACTTCATCATAAACACGGTCTACAATTTTCTTGGTAAAATCAAGCTCTGATGCATCGCAGGTTACAGGAACCATAATTTCGGCATGCGGATGTTTGCCTTCCTTCATTAATTCGGCCGATGATTCAAATATGGCGCGTATCTGCATTTCAGATACCTCGGGATAGGTAACTCCCAACCGTACACCGCGATGTCCCATCATAGGATTAGACTCATGCAGCGCTTCTCCTCGTTTTGCTACATCCTGTGGTTGTATTCCTAGCGCTTTGGCAAGTTCAGCCTGCTTTTCAGCGCTTTGAGGCACGAACTCATGCAGAGGTGGATCCAGTAAACGGAACGTAACTGGAAGTCCGTCCATGGCATCGAGTGTGGCTTTTATATCCTTCTTGACAAAAGGAAACAGCTCGTCGAGTGCTTTATGTCGTTCGTCAACGCCATTGCTTAAGATCATTTTTCGCAGCAGGAACAACGGCTGATCCGATCCTTCTCCGTAGAACATATGCTCGGTGCGGAAAAGTCCGATTCCTTCGGCTCCAAATTCACGCGCTATTTTTGCATCGGCAGGAGTATCGGCATTGGTACGAACACCCATTTTACGGTATTTATCGACCATCTGCATGAATCCCTGGAAACGTGGATTTTCCGATGCATCCATAAGCGTAATTGCTCCCTGGTATACATTCCCTTTTGACCCGTTTAAAGTTATTACATCACCTTCTTTCAGTACAATATCCGATCCGGTTATTTTAGCTTTTTTAGAATTGGCATCAACATGTAATGCTCCTGCACCTACAATACAGCATTTTCCCCAACCGCGTGCTACCAGTGCAGCATGCGATGTCATTCCTCCGCGGGCAGTCAGAATACCTTCTGCAGCGCGCATACCCTCAACATCCTCCGGGTTAGTTTCTTCACGGAGCAGGATTACTTTTTCACCTTTGCGGTGCCATGCAACAGCATCTTCGGCTGTAAATACAATCTTACCGACAGCAGCTCCGGGCCCTGCAGGAAGTCCTTTTACAATAGGAGTTGCCTTCTTTTCAGCATCCGGATTACAGATCGGGTGTAACAGTTCATCCAGCTGAACCGGGTCAACACGTTTCACCGCAGTCTTTTCGTCGATTAAACCTTCTTTCAGCATATCCATGGCCATATTTAAGGCAGCTGTACCTGTACGTTTACCGACACGACATTGTAACATGTATAGTTTTCCTTCCTGGATCGTAAACTCAATATCGAGCATATCTTTGTATGCTTTGTTCAGGATTGTACGAATATTGTCGAGCTCCTTATAGGTAGAAGGCATTGCTTCCTGCATGCTCTTGAGATGTTTATTCTGTTCATTCTTTGTGTCATCGTTCAGAGGGCTCGGCGTGCGGATTCCTGCCACAACATCTTCTCCCTGGGCATTAACAAGCCATTCGCCATAGAACAGGTTTTCTCCGGTAGCAGGATTGCGGGTGAAAGCAACACCGGTTGCTGAAGTATCGCCCATATTACCGAATACCATGGCCTGAACATTCACTGCAGTACCCCAATCATCCGGAATCCCTTCGATACGACGGTACGAAATAGCTTTTTTACCATTCCAGCTTTTAAATACAGCTTTAATACCTCCTTCTAACTGTTCTCTTGCATCATCAGGAAAATCCTTGCCAATGACCTCTTTTACTTTCTTTTTGAATTCTTCAGCAAGTTGCTTTAGTTCATCAGCTTTTATTTCGGTATCTGATTTATAACCTTTGCTGTGTTTGAATTGATCCAGGATATCGTCCAATACCTTACGTATGCCTTTACCATCTTTGGGTTCAATACCTTCTGCTTTTTCCATTACTACGTCGGCATACATCATAATTAATCGACGATACGAATCCCATACAAAACGGGGATTATTTGTTTTTTTGATAAATCCGGGTATTGTAGCTGAGCAAAGACCTACGTTTAACACAGTATCCATCATACCAGGCATAGAACTGCGGGCTCCTGACCGACATGAAACGAGAAGTGCATTGTCCGGATCTCCATATTTCATTCCCATAACCTGTTCAACCTTCTTCATATTTTCCCATACTTCCGGCATAAGTTCTTTTGGAAGTTGACAGTTGTTGGCATAATATTCAGTACAAACATCAGTAGTAATTGTAAAACCGGCTGGCACAGGAAGACCAAGTAAACACATCTCTGCCAGGTTTGCACCTTTGCCACCCAGAAGATTCTTCATATCAGCTTTTCCATCGGCATTCTTTGCGCCGAAAAAATAAACACGTTTTATGTCAGACATTGTTAAATTATTTTAGTTAAAACTTATGTACTATGGAAATCACCCACTTTTTTAAGAAAGGTAACAAAGGTATTTAAAAATTATAAAAGTCGTAAGGCCTGTAAATGAATTTTTCGTTATGATTTTATGGATGATGCGGTTTTGGATTCGTTAAATGGCAACTATTTTCTGGGATGAAAATCAATAATTGCCTGGCGCAGGTATTCACGGTCGAGATGTGTATATATTTCGGTGGTGAGGATCGATTCGTGCCCCAGCATCTCCTGCACAGCGCGCAGGTCGGCTCCTCCCTCGATAAGATGAGTTGCAAAGGAATGCCTGAAGGTATGCGGACTGATGGTCTTTTTTATGCCGGCCTTCGTTGTCAGGTCTTTAACAATGGTAAAGATCATCACCCTTGTGAGAGGTTTTCCGCGACGGTTAAGGAAAAGGATATTGCCCGATTTTTGATCGATATGCTGGTGGCTCCGTTGCTTTTCAACGTAGTATCCTATTTCTTTTAAAGCGGTCGAGCCGATAGGAACCAGCCGTTCCTTACTTCCTTTTCCTTTCACCTTGATGAAACCTTCCTCGGCAAATATATCCGATATCTTCAGGTTGACCAGCTCCGATACTCGTAATCCGCAACCATACAAGGTTTCAATAATTGCCCTGTTCCTGTGTCCTTCCGGTTTACTCAGGTCGATGGCAGCCACTATGCGGTCTATTTCATCTACTGATAGTACTGTCGGAAGCTTTCTTCCCAATTTTGGCCCTTCCAGCAGCGAGGATGGATTCTTGTCGATAATATGCGTATAGAACAAAAAACCGAAGAACGATTTTAATGCTGAAATATTCCTGGCCTGCGTCCGCGGCGTGATACCAAAATCGTTCAGCCATATCAGAAAATCCTGCAGATCTGATAAGGTCACCTGAGATATATTTTTCCCGTTTTGGGATAATGCCAGGTATTGGTTAAACCGGATGATATCACGCAGATATCCTTCAACTGTATTGTGCGAAAGGTTTTTCTCCAGTTGTAAATAGGTTTTAAAATCATTTACGTGATTTTCGTCCGGGTTCATCTTTTTTTCGTAATTTTTTATGCTTCAATTTCAGGTGAAAGTATACATTTGCATCTTTTTTTAAAACAACTCATCAAAGAATTATCAGTAGGTGGAAAATCAGTAATTCAATATTATGAAGAAGAAAACAAAAATTGTAGCAACAATATCCGATAAACGTTGTGATACAGAATTCATCAGGAGATTATATAATGCAGGGATGAATGTCGTCAGGCTGAATACCGCACATCAGACGCTGGAAGATACGTTAAAGGTAGTCAAGAATGTCCGCGAAGTTTCGCCAAAGATTGCGTTGATGCTTGATACCAAAGGGCCGGAGATAAGGACCAACAAATCGGACTATAATATCGATCTCAGGAAAGGGGATACAGTTAAGATTAAAGGAGATTCCAGATTAGCCTCTACTCCCGATTGTATTTATGTTTCGCACGATGCTTTTGTGAATGAGATATCGGCTAACAGTAAAATTCTGATCGACGACGGCGATATTGAACTGGTTGTGATCAGGAAAGAAGCCGATGCGCTTATTTGTGAGGCAACCAACGATGGCCTGATCAAACCACGCAAAAGCGTTAATGTTCCGAATGTGAGTTTTTCTCTCCCTGCTCTTAGTCAGAAAGATCGTGAATATATTCAGTTTGCCATTGAACACGACCTGGATTTTATAGCTCACTCTTTTGTCCGTAACAGGAGGGACGTAATGGAGATCCAGCAGATACTGAATGAAAAGCAATCGAGAATTAAAATCATTGCGAAAATTGAAAACCAGGAAGGGGTCGATAATATCGATGAAATACTGGAACACGTTTATGGAGTAATGGTGGCACGCGGCGATCTTGCCATTGAGATACCGTATGAAAAGATACCGGGTATTCAGAAGAAAATTGTTGATAAATGTATCGATGCCAGGAAACCCGTTATTATTGCAACACAGATGCTGCATAGCATGATTACCAACCCGAGGCCGACGCGTGCAGAGGTTACCGATATTGCCAATGCTATATATACCAAGACCGATGCGATCATGTTAAGCGGTGAGACAGCCTATGGAGAATACCCCGTAGAAGCTGTTGAAACAATGGCCCGTATTGCCTGCGAAGTAGAAGAAAGCAGGAAAGATTTCAGTAAAACACCCTTGGTTGTCCTGAGCAGTGCAACATCAGCATTTTTATCCCGATCGGCCGTAGAAGCATCTATAAAACTAGATGCCCGGTTAATTCTCGCCGACACCACCACAGGCAGAACCATGCGCAATATGTCGGCATTCCGGGGAAGAAAACCAATTTATGCTGTATGTTACGATAAGCGGGTGGTCCGTGAGCTTTCTTTGTCGTTCGGAATTTTCCCGAGTTATATGGAATCTGTTGCGCACAAGGGATTCATAAAAAACAGTCTCTTAAAGCTATATGAAAACAAGACACTCACCAAAGAAGATCTTGTCGTAGTACTCGGGGGTAATTATGGCGTATCACACGGAGCATCTTTCATTGAGATCAGCACGGTCGAAAACCTGTTTAAAACCTATTGTGAGTAGCCGTTATTGAGTATCCCGAAGGATCGGGAGAGTAATTGAATTTTTAATATATCAGTATAGGTTGTTGGATATAGGCTGTAGTTTACCTACGTTTCACTTGCACCTTCGGCGTAGAGGCTCGGCAGCTAAAGGTGCCAGGTAGTCAATTTTAACCCCAAACCCCTTGTGAAGGGTAATTGCCTGGAAAGTGGCAGAGATATAGAGGTACATCATTACTCACCCCGCTTCGCACCCCTCTCTCGCGAGCAATGTCGTTAAGTTAAGAATTTTAAGAGGTACTTGTTTTCAGAATTTGTATCTTAGGGTAATTATAAGAAGAAAGAAGAATTTGGAGCCCGGTTTATTGAAGGGCTTTTAAAAAACACATTAAAACTAATTGACAATGAAGGCTTTATTGATAGAAGTCGTTCGATTTCTACTGCCTTCACCAGAAGGAGAAAATTAACCTTCAAGAATTTATTGATATCGTTGATGAGTTTCACGCGACCGAGTGTTCAAACCGAACTAGCCTGATTAATTCATAAACTTTAAAAATCGGCAAATTTGTATTTCATTCTTT
>CAZWIU010000116.1:0-12173 GCA_964634105.1 uncultured Bacteroidales bacterium
CACGCCTTTTGTCCCCCTCTTCAAGGGTAATTGCCTGGAAAGTGGCAGAAGTATATAAGCACATCTTTACTCACCCCGCTTCGCACCCCTCTTCCTCGCCTTCGCGAAGCCGCTATGGCGGAGCAAGGTCACGAGAGAGGGGTTAAACAAACCCGGCATTATCAAAATACAAGGTGGGGTGAGTAAAAAAAGAGGAACTATATCGATTCCCTGCCTTTATCTATGCAATTACCCTCTTCAAGAGGGGGAAGGATTTGCGGGTAGTAAGTCCCCTCCTGAGAGGAGATTTAGGGGTGTGTATTCCTGGTAATTAAGTATCAAAACGGACATTCATTTAAACTTATTATACATGTCAATCTAATTCTCATTCAATGATCAAAGAAGTTTCTTATTAACGATGCAGCTCATCGAAGACTATCTTGAATTCAGTACCGTGATCTACCTTATAGCTTATTGTTCCCCTGATCTGTTTCACAAGAATATTGATCAATCTTAATCCGAGGGTCTGCGAATTTTCAAGCGTGATATTACCTGGCAATCCGATGCCGTTATCCCTGAAAGTAAAAACGTACCGTTTATCGGGTTGTTGAATCAATTGTACCCTGATTTCACCTTTTCCGCCCAGATCGTTAAATGCATATTTATAGGCATTAATGAACATTTCATTGGCGATAAGTCCAATCGGGATCGCCGTATCGATATCGAGATAGATTTGTTCACAATTAAGGGTACATTCTATTGTTGCATTATTCCGGCAATAACCTGCAGAAATTGCCTTGCATAATGCATGGATATATTGCTCAAAATCTATTTTCGATCCGATCTCCTGCTGGTACAACAACTGGTGGATTAGCGCCATAGACTTAACCCGGCTCTGGCTCTCATTTACAATATCTTTAATTTCATTGTTGGCAATATAATTATTCTGTAAGCTCAATAAGCTCGAAATAGTCTGAAGGTTATTCTTTACCCGGTGATGTATTTCTTTGATCAATACTTCCTTCTCGCGGTTTGCTTTCTTATTCAGATTGTAATAATAGAGAAGGATCAATACAAATGCTGATACCAGTATAAAAACAAGCAACAAGGAATAGAACATCATGCGTTGATTCTTTAGCTTGGTATCCTGTTTGATTTTTTCCACTTTCAGCCGGGCAATTTCACTGTTCTTCTTTTCCGTTTCATATTTTGTCTGAAAGTCGATTAACTTCTCCTGCAGGCTCTCGTTCATTACAGAGTCCTTCAGGTTATTATAGAGCTTATTATAGTGTAACGCTTCCTTATACATCCCTTTTGAATTATAGGCTTCCGAAATAGCCCCGTATATTTCATACTGTCCCTTTTTATAGCCAATTTCAGCAGCAATCGAAAGGCCTTTCATAAGGGCATCCAGAGATTTATTATAATCATGAATTTTTAAATAGAGATTCCCCAGATTACCGAGAGAGTTTACGATACCCTGCTTTTCATCATTTTCTTTATTGAGCGTAAGGGCCTTCTGATACGATTCAATGGCCCGTTTGTAATCATTTTTTGATTCGTAAATGCCCCCTATATTATTATAGATATTGGAAACACCTCTCTTCTCCCCCATCTCATCAAGAATGGCCAGAGCCCGCTCAAAATAGCCCAGGGCCTTTGTATAGTCCTTTTTCAGGTCCATATATACCACTCCCATATTATTCATGATTACCGGGATATTAATTTTTTCGGCTGAGTTTCGAGTAAATTCCAGCGCTTTTGAATAGTACTCGATTGCCTCATCGGCTTTACCCATCTCCTCGTAAACGATGCCCGTATTAAGGAATACTGTTGCCATATTCACGGTATCATGAATTTTCATGAAATCGTCGAGAGCATCCGAATAATATTCAATGGCTTTTTTATAGTCGCCCTTATAATCGCAGGCAACGCCAAGATTACTTTTAGTCTCGCCTGTAAGTTGTTTCAGATCATATTTCTCAGCAATTGCACGTGCTTTATTCAGCGTATCGACAGCCATATCAAATCGTCCCGTCATAATTAAGTATTTACCGATATCCCGCATGGTTTGAACCTGTTCTTCGGGGTTATCATTCGCATAGGCAAGATCCAGGGCCCGCCGGTATAGTAATGCACTGCTGTCGGGAGATGAATAGATCGCTTTTTTTGCCTTCTTCAGAAGATCGGATACTTCAGCCTTTTGCGACTGAGACTTACCAGATTCCTGCGATGCCAGTCGGATGGAGAAAAACAGTGTTGTTATCAACACAATTATTAACCTGAACAGTTTAAAATAGCGAAAGGTGTTAAAATGCGAAGTATGAAAAATAGTTTTCATTGATGCAGCGTTAGGTTATAGTATATAGTATCAGGTCAATCCTGAAATAACGGTTTGGTTAATTATATGTAATCACACAACTCCTGGAATCCCCCTCTTCGCCTTCGTCCCGATTTTTCAGGGAAGGCAATAAGTGAGACAACGGGGGTTGTATGAGTCATTGGAGTTTTCATTATGTTTTTTCGTGTTGACATGCCAATGATTAGTAGGGTAGCTGATGTAAACACAATACAAATTTATTCTTTACCAGTGATTATTTGATTTATATCCAACGATTTGTAAAATTTTTTATTGCAGCAATCCAGCTACCTGCATAAACTCTCGATTACATTCCTCATTTTTCTTTCAGGAAAGAACCTTTTAAGTACATTTGTAACCGATACTCACTCAAGAAATCCTATGATAAAGAAATCACCCCGGAGAAGATGTTTTCAGCTTCATTATTTTATCATCTGCATTCTTATTTTTCTGAAGGTCAATCAGGGATACACTCAGGATAATTTATCGCTGAATAAACTTGGGTATTTCGAAACGCCGGGCTTAAATGTTTTTGTCTTTTCCGACGAATACGCCGAAGGTCACCAGGGAGGTATACAGATCATTCAGCACGGTGTGCGCATTGCAACCAATGGCGATATCTGGCTTGAACCGACACCGGGACAGTGGTCTCCGTTTTCACAGGTAGAGGATAAAAAGGCCGATTGGAACAATCAATCCATTATTACATCGCTGTGTTATCCGAATAAAAAAGCAGCCGAACGTTCGTTTAACCCCATCACTTACCCTGACCTACTCCTCAACTATTCTGTTGAAGTTAAAGCCGAAGGAAAGGCTTTTCGTATTCTTGTAAACCTCGATAAACCGCTTCCGGATGAATGGGTTGGAAAGGTAGGTTTTAACCTCGAACTATATCCCGGCGATCTTTTCGGTAAATCGTTCCTGATGGATGGCAAAGCCGGTGCATTTCCTTTACAGCTTACTGGTCCTTTCAGTGAATTACCTGACAATGCGCTCCAGGTCGATCCTCTGGCTACCGGGAATGAATTGATCGTTGCCCCGGAAACAGAACTGCAATTATTGACCATCCGCTCAGAGAAGAATCCTGTTCAGTTGATCGACGGGCGTGCATTGCATAATAACGGGTGGTTTATTGTGCGTTCCCTTATTCCAAAGAAAACTACAAAGGCTGCCATCGAATGGCTGGTTATCCCAAACATTGTGAATGCATGGAAATATGGTCCCGTGATTCATATTAACCAGGTCGGTTACCAATCCGACCAGTCCAAAATAGCCCTGATAGAATGCGACCAGCGCGATTCAATTGCCCTGAATGCGGAATTGATACAGGTACTTCCTTCGGGTGAGCATCGTAAAGTGTTTTCGGATATTCCAAAACATTGGGGAAAATTCCATCGTTACCGGTATTTTCAATTCGACTTTTCAACTATAACAGCAGCGGGTATTTATTACATTTCCTATAATACGCAAAAGTCATCACTCTTCAGAGTAGGAACAGACATTTATGAACGCGGTATCTGGCAACCGACGCTGGAATACTTCCTGCCCATACAGATGTGCCACATGCGTGTGAACGACCGCTACAGGATCTGGCATGGGGCATGTCATATGGACGATGCTACCATGGCGCCGCTCAACCATGTCCACTTCGATGGTTATAAACAGGGAGCTTCAACCCTTACCTCCTGGCAGCCATCGGATCATGTACCCGGTTTAAACTCCGGCGGATGGCACGATGCGGGCGACTTCGACCTGCGGGTTGAATCGCAGGCGGGAACAGTATATTCACTCTGCCTTATTTACGAAGAATTCGGTCTAGACTACGATGTCACCACCATCGACCAGAGCAGTCACCTGGTAGAAATGCACCTGCCCGACAATAAACCGGATATCTTGCAGCAGATAGAACACGGACTTATCAGTATCATTGGAGGGTATCAGAATCTGGGCCGGTTGTACCGCGGGATCATCTGTCGTGGCCTTCGTCAATACGTAACCCTGGGAGACCCTGCCTCCATTACTGACAATATTGTATTTAAAGCAGATCTGTCAACGGCATCGGAAAAATTTCACCAGCAAAAGAATGATGACCGGTGGGTATTTACAGAGGAAAATCCCCGGCATGAATTACAGGTATGTACAGCCCTGGCTGCCGCAGCAAGGGTGATGAAAGGGTATAACGACACGCTGGCTGAGTTATCCCTGAAGATAGCCGTCGAACTGTGGAATAAAAATAAAGAAAGTGAATTCATACCTCAGAAAATCGAAGCCCTTACAGAATTGATCCTTACAAGCAACGACCCGGCATATATCGAGCAGTTAATTTCCTGGCAGGATGAGCTTGTTAAGAGTCTGCCGGAAATCGGATGGACCCTGGGCAGGATTCAACACCTGGTAGACAAAAACACGTTCCAGCGTTCATTCATGCTTGGAATGCAACAATACTATATGAAACTTCAACAGGAAATACAGCAAAATCCTTTCGGTGTTGTCTACCATCCGGTCACATGGGGCGTGGCATGGAATGTAGAGCGATTTGGCGTTGCACAGTATTACCTGTATAAAAACCTGAAGAACGGGGAATCAAAGAAATATATGCTTGCTGCACTGGATTACCTACTCGGGGTGCATCCCGGAGAAGCCGAAGTTTCATTTGTCTCGGGTGTTGGTTCCAAATCAGCTACAGTAGCCTATGGCCTGAATCGTGACGACTGGTCATACATACCGGGGGGAGTGGTTTCCGGAACAGCCACCATTAAACCCGATCTTCCGGAGTTTAAAGAATGGCCCTACCTGTGGCAGCAGTCGGAATATATGATCAGCGGAGCTGCAGAGTATTTTATGTTTTTAGTGCTGGGGGCCCGGGAGGTGCTATAACAAGGGCAAGGACCATATCGCAGGCTCATCAACCTACCATTAGTTGTTTTCTGTTCCTGTATTCACGGGGAGTCATACCGGTATGTTTTTTAAAAACTGTATTAAACACCGATTTGGAATTAAATCCCGCTTCGTACATAATCTCAAGAATATTCCGATCGTGGAAATTCGTATCCACAAGCAGTTGGATAACTTCCTCAATCCGATACCTGTTCACAAACTCGGAAAAGCGCGTATTTAACTCCTCGCTGAACACTTGCGAAAGATGATGCTCCGGAATTGAGATATCTTTTGAAAGAATCTTTAGATTAAATTCAGGGTTGAGATAAGGGCGGTGTTCCCGCATATATTTTTCAATCTGTTGTTTGTAATTATTTTTTTCTTCCACGCTGAGGGGTGAAGTCTTATAACGTATCGTGTTGAGCTGAGCAATGAAAACAGCAGGAAATTGAAGACTCTTATACATGATCAGGCTTGCATACATCAAAAATGCAATTTCAACAAAAATCTGAAAGTACACATGGTTCTCTTTTGAGAAAAGAAATGCAAGATAGTAGGTCAGGAAAAGCGCTTTCCAGATCAGGAATGCTACGATCAGATATGTCAGCCAGCTAATAATACCACGCTGTTGCGAGAGGATCTGATACCTTGGATTTTTCCTGACCCGGTATAGCATTAGCAGACACAGCGAACCATACACAGTCAGTTGTATCCACATCCAGACACTCCATGAAATAACAGGATAATAGGTTGCTCCGGTCAGTAGCATGTTTACTTTTATGTCGTGCCGATAAATATGAAAATGTAAAACGTTCCATGCTAAAATAAAAAATGCCGGTATGAAATGTAAGATTTCTGTTTTCCTGAAACGATAGTCTGGCTGAATAACAGATCGGGTATATAAGTATAATAACGGACAGTATAAAAATAATAATGGCGCCGGCAGAAGGATAAGATCCGGAAGTTTTTTGTATAGATCAAAATTCCATGCTGAAAAACCGATAAGCATAAGGGAGCGCGCTATCAGGAAGGATGCCAGGAAAGCCCTCATCAGTACATTCCCTCTTTTCAAGGTGATGATGAAAATGCTAAAAATGAAAAGCAGTAAAGCCGAAACCCACTCAACGACAACAAATAATTCAGAAAAATTCATTTCATCTTACGATTTATTTCCCATGTAACTATGAGACAAGCTTTACAGATTTTACACGCACTGTATGATAATGTTTAATTCAATTAAGAACAAAGAAGATCCGTAAGCAGAACATTGCTCCGGATCTTTAACGAGTTGGTTAAGGATAAAAATCAGGAAAGATTATTGGTTCATAATGACAATGCTCCCCGATTTAAACACATTGCCTGAACTCAGTGTATAATAGTATAATCCTTCAGACAGAAGGCTCGTTTCAATACTGAATGAGTGTTTTCCAGGCGCCTTCATTTCCAGTATACTGACTAAGCTTTCTCTCCCCATCGAATCCGATAGCCGTAGCAACACCTTCCCCACATCCGCTGATTCAATTTCAACTATGATATGATCAGAAGCAGGAGACGGAAAGCACCTGAATGCTGCCATTCCTGCATTGGTTTCACGCAGATTGTTTGGGGTATGAGTTATAAGATTCTCATATACACCAACCAAATAAAGTCCATACCCAATTGCCGAACCCGATTGGATCATATTGATCCGTATTAATTTTGCCGTTGACTGATCAAATACAACAGAATCAAGCATCCTGTTCGCATGATCATCAATAGAAAAAACAGTGTTCCAATCGGAAGAATCGGTTGATAGTTGAATCTCATACGATTTCACCCAATACAACCATTTGAGAATAACCCCGTTGACAGACTGCTCTTCACCCAGGTCAATAACAAGTTCGGCGGAAGTCGCACCCCAGGAACTTTGCCAACGTGTATCAGCGTATCCGTCGGTAGTATATTCAGGCCTGTGATTTGAGTCGATGGTTGACGAGGCATACACTCCTTTCCCATAGGCAAGATCGCCGGCAGAAGGGTTCGGATCGCCAAAGGGCATAGGCCGGAGAAAAACAACACGTGTTGCCTGTTGAAGTGAATCGCTATAATAAATGGAGTAGTCGGAAGAATCGGTATATTCGACCGAATAAGATTTGCCGTGAAGTACATTCTCATCTAACAGATACTCCATAAAATCAGCCTGGTACCCGGGCGTCCAGTAATGCATTGGAATTACGATGCGTGGTTTCAGAAAATCAATGAATTTTTCTGCATACGTAATCAGGTTTTCAGTGCTCTGTATAACAAGCATAAGCACATCCACTGTATCAGGGAACAACTCACGCAGATGATTCTGCTGACTTACATTATCGATGGCTTTCATATTGGCATCCAGATCGCCAGAGTGTACTATGGTCAACCCTTTATAATAAAAGAAAAAGGTGGAATTATCGAGGGTTGTTGTATTCGATTCGCTGGTCCTGACAGGCTTTATGAGCAAATCTTTTATTAAAAGAGTATCGGTCTCTTCAAGGATAGTTGATATACCGTCCGGCAATCGTCCCGGTGCATAATGATCGGTATGCTGGTGTGAATAGGTGGCGATATCAGGAACAAATCCCCCGTAAATGTTGTAAACAGGACTGTTGTATTCCTGTGAATAATACGGGTACGATTGGGTATAATCGGTAATGACCGACAGGGTGTCGTCAAACTGAAGGATAAATGAGCAATGTCCGAGGTAGTGAATATTTACTGCCGGAACCGGATCAGACGCTATAATATTTGCAGTTGAAAAAAGAAGGAATGCAACAAATAAGTAAGTATTAACAGGTCTCATAATCATGAATTTTTAGTGTGAATAAAACCATAAAAATATGCACCGTAACCTGTTAAATCGACCTGATTAATTAATCAGAACTTTTTTATTCAAAGCAACCTTTCTGAGGATATTGTCATCCCAGTAAGAAAATAATTGATGATTATCGGGTATCATTTACCAAACTCACTGAGATGTTCGACGAGGCTGTCCAAAAAGTTTATTATTCAACTATTTTTACCCTCGGTGTTCTTTGTGGATATCTCTGTGTTTTCTGTGGTTCAATGTTTTATAAACATTAACTACAGAGTACAGAATTCCCGCTACACAGAAAATAAATGAGATCACAAAGGCTTTTTAGACAGCCTCCCATCCAGAATTTTCGGATTCAGTGTCCCCGCCTGCCATAGATTTGCGGAGGGCAGGAAGCACGGAATGTCTCATCTTAAAGCTATTAATTATTAATGATTACCGACACTTATCAAATAATTTACCATTTCAACCCCAAAAAAAGAAAATACATAACAGCTGATGTGGTGGAATACCTTAAAAAAGAATTATTTTTAGAGCCACATACGTTACACAATAACTTCTGAAACCATGAAATCAACATGTATCACTTTCACCCTTCTTATTGCCCTCTATGGATTACTATTCGGACAAGCTCCCTATGAAAAGAAATACTTTTTGCCGGCGGCAACATCTCCGCATCGTAAATCAGCTGATAAAGCTGAACCTATGTATAATAGCCTGATGAATGCTTATGATGTAAAATTTTATAAGCTCAATCTTGAGGCCGATAACACCTCTATCCATCTGAAGGGTGATGTTACAATCATAGCCACTGTGGTATCAACGCAGCTCGATACATTTGTGGTTGAACTGAATCCCGATTATACCATCGATTCAATTCTGATCAATGGATCGAAGGTTACCTATGTCACCCACAGCGACGATATTAAAATACACCTGGCTACGCCCATTGCAGCCGGCAACATAGTTGAAGCACAGGTTTTTTATCATGGAAGCCTTTCGGCGGCCTCACAGGGATTTTTCAGCGGTATCTCCTATGATGCGGGACGTGATATTACCTATACACTTTCCGAACCATTATATGCCAAGGACTGGTTCCCATGCAAACAGGTATTAACCGACAAAGCCGATTCGGTGTATGTTTTTATTACAACAAATTCCGGTCTGAAAGCCGGGTCCAACGGGTTATTGACTAACACGGTCAACCTGGGGGGAGGAAAGGTGCGGTATGAATGGAAATCGAAGTATCCGATCGCATACTACCTGATTTCGATGACTATTGGCGATTATGTCGAATATAACCTGTATGCACACCCTGAAGGTATGGAAGATTCAATTCTCATTCAAAATTATGTCTATGATCAGTCAGTAATAAATAATTATAAAGATGATATTGACATGACGGCTGACCTGATAGAAGCCTATAGCGCTCTTTACGGGCCCTATCCTTTCAGCGATGAAAAATACGGCCATTGCCAGGCACCTATCGGAGGCGGCATGGAGCACCAGACCATGACGACCCTGAGCGATTTCAGCTACGATCTGGTGGCGCATGAGCTTTCGCATATGTGGTTCGGCGATAATGTAACCTGTGGCACTTGGCAGGATATCTGGATCAATGAGGGGTTTGCTACCTATAGTCCCTTCCTTGCTACAGAGTATCTCACAGGAGAATTTCCGGTGGAGGAAATGCGGGATTATCACGAGGATCAGTTTTATGCTGAATCCTTTGGAAGTATTTACATACCTGAAGAAGAATTTGATATAGATTATGACGATGCATCGTTGGTAAACGACCTAAGCTGGAGGATCTTTAACTGGTACCTTTCGTATGAAAAGGGAGCTGTAATCATTCATATGATACGGTATGAGCTGAACGACGATGAATTGTTCTTCAATGTGCTGAAGACGTACCAGGAACAGTATCGGGACAGCACTGCTATAGGACTTGATTTTAAAGAATTGTTGGAGGACATGTCCGGTAAAGATTTCTCCTATTTCTTCGATCAGTGGTACTTCGGAGAGGGGTATCCACGTTACCAGATCTCGTGGTTCCAGGCAAACGATACCTTGTATATCCAATCACGACAGGGGAAAAGCACGGTGCAGACACCTTTTTTCAGGATGAACATGGACTATCAGCTTACATTTACTGACGGAGATACAATTATGAGGCTGGAACAAACCCAGCAAACCGAGATATTCAGAATACCCTGCTCCGACCTGGTTATTTCACTTGATGTGGATCCTTATCACTGGGTACTGGCTGAAATCTTAAGCGTAACACACGAGTACTTTTTAGGTATCGGGTGCGATCCAATTGAAAACAATATATGCCTGTACCCAAATCCTGTAACTAATAAGCTTACTATCCGGACTATCCAGCATTCTAATCCTTATTATATTACGCTTTATGACCTTTCAGGCCAATTAGCAGGAAGTTTCACCATTGATAATAAAGATGTTGAAATTGATTTGTCGTATCTGAAGACCGGAATTTATATTGCTACCATAATTACCGGATCGGAGCAAATGCAGTATAAGCTTATTAAACAATAGAAACCTGAGCAAGACATACTCTTTTACGATAGGCTGGTAACAGGAACAAAGTTGCAGGATCAATCCGTTAATGATAAGTTTTCTATTTGCTCGTTCAGCTTGGCATACCGGTATTCATCGAGAATTTTGCCATTCTTGATAACCGATTTTTTAAAGATTGCTTCCAGCGTAAAGCCGCATTTCTCCAACACACGCTGCGATCCCTTATTGTGATCAAAAACACCGGTATGGATACGAACCAGTTTCAGTTTTTTAAAACCGTAATCGACTATAAGATTCACTGCCGCGGTGGCAATCCCTTTATTCCGATAGGGCTCGCCAAGCCAGTAACCAATTTCAGCCGTTCTGCGGTATACATCCTGCTGAGGCACAAGACCGATCATCCCGGCAAATTCACCCTTATATTCGATGGCAAATGTAACAGGAGGGTTTTCCTTCATGCACATTCCGATAAAATACTCGGCATCTTTCTCTTTATAGGGATGAGGAAATACATCCCGGAGGTTGTCATATATTTTTTTATTATTAGCCAGGAGCGTTAATCGTTGCGTATCATCAGGTCTTGGTGGCCTGAGTAGAATGCTTTCGGCACTGATAGTCGTCATACAATGCTCTATAATTAAAAAAACGATTTCTTATGAGGGCATAAAGATATAACTATGCCTGATTTATTATTAACAGAACGGATTATAAAATAGAGGCAATCTAAAAAGTAAAATATTCAACGATTTTCAATCTCCGTGTCCTTTGTGGATATCTCCGTGTTCTCAGTGGTTCAATTATTTAAAATTATTAACCACAGAGATTCTCTAAAAAGTAAAACACTCAATTGTTCTCAATCTCCGTGTCCTTTGTGGATATCTCCGTGTTCTCAGTGGTTCAATTATTTAAAATTATTAACCACAGAGTACCGAATTCTCGGTACACCGAGAATAAATGAGATCACTGAGGTTTTATAGAAAACCTCTGGATGAGTACATATGAAAAATATGTCACTAGCTTAATGAAATCAATGATATACTCCTAAAAAACACGTAAGATTCATTTCCGGAATTTATGTATAAATTATATTGCACCAAAACTGGGATTTATTATTTCCATACCCCAAGAATAATCCCCATAATACAATAAAACGTGATAAAATACCCGGCGTCGATCAGGAATAGCCTGAAAGGCTTCCGGGCAAAAAGGTAATTGATAGCCATGGAGCTTCCCACCCAAATTGCACCTACAATCAATCCTGCTGTTAGTCCGAACCACATTGTAGCTTGCGGTCCGATGAACATATCCAGTACAAAAGCACCGATAATATTCAGTATAAATGTAGAACCGAAAATAAGAAGCATGTTGGCCTTTTTTATTTCTTCATCACTTAGCTTAATGAGTTTCTGCCATACATTACCAAACATAACAGGGGAATACCATAATCCGCCGATTGCAAAAGCTGCAAGGGCTGATACAATTACCGACAGCCAGTTAACCTGGGCAAATGCTGAGGAAAGATCCATAATTTTTTATTTAGTCAACCCTTAAAAAGTCGTTGTTTTTAGAAAATGATAATTTAAAACA
>CAZWIU010000117.1:0-12147 GCA_964634105.1 uncultured Bacteroidales bacterium
CATTGATTATCAGATATGTTTTCTTGGGGCGTTAATGTGGCGCACAAAACAGGAAGGCAGGGAAGAATGAAATATTGGAGTAATGGAAGATTGGAAATTGCTTGCCTGCCGTAATCCCGAGCATTCGGGATGAAGGCAGGAAATAATGGAAGATTGGAAGAGTGGAAGATTGGAAGATTGGAAGAGTGGAAGAAGGTAGTGTAAATAATTTAGTGTAAACCCTAACTGTCAGATTAAGGGTACATTACCTGTTGAATTTGTTTCCAGGTAATGAGTTGAATATTATTCTCCTGCAGAACTTTTTGAAACTCGCTGCTCATGGCATAATCTAAATCACGCTGTCTCCAGGCAACATCATAATACTCAAAACCTTGAGTCATGGCACGGGTTTCTTCATCAGCATAGGCTAAATGGAAAATCAACTCATAAACTCCAGGGCCAATATTACGAAGCAGACTATCATAATGATCGGTCCATTTTGAGGGAAGCACTTCTGGAGTTGCTTCAAAAATTTCATCAATTATTACCGGATGGTATGACTCCGGAATTTGGAGATTGTCGTGCTCATCGAGATACTCCTGAGACAGTAGGACAGGTATGTGATATTCTTCTCCAAGTTTCAGATAAATATTAAAAACCTCCTGGTTTCCAAAATGCGGAAGCATATGGCTGTCGAGATGACTTGGCATTATACCAAAAGACAGCGCTTTATCGATCTGTGCCCTCATCTCTTTCTCTACTTCAGCCGGATCGGCGTGGTTGACAGCTTCTGCGGTGGTGGGATAAAAATAGCCTTGCTTATTGATCAATGAGGATATCTCATCGTCAGGTGCTAAGCCGCCCCATTTATATGTATTCCACTCCGAAGTGTAAGTGAGGTGCAGGCCATAATCATACTCAGGATGTTGAACAGCGTATGTTGCCATTTCGGGGAACCACGGGCACGGGACCATGATCGCAGTGGAAGTGATCGCTCCTTTTTCAAATGCATCGAATATAGCCTGGTTGGTTGAATGCGACACTGCTGCATCGTCAGCATGAACGATCAGCAACCTGGCATCCGCGGGGTAACCCAGTTTTTCGGCTAGGGTTGGCGCCTGGCCATACATCATAGTAAGCTGAATAAAACTTAATATGGCAATCGATAGGTTTCTCATGTATTAAATGAATTGATCAGCAGTTATAAAAGTAAGGATTTAATAGTAAACTTTTTTCTATTATGTCATATTAGGTTACTGAATAGAAAGATTATCCCTATTTATAAATGGTTCACGCGAGGTACGCAGAGCTTTCCGCAAAAATCGCATTCAAATACCAAATGAATTCAAATTTTGCGTGCGTGAAATCATCATACTTGATCTTACTTATGCCTGTTAAAACAGAATTATGTTAACTTAACGAAATCATAGAGTTCGGTAAATTGTTACCTCCTGATGATTATCCCGGTTTATAAATTTGAAATAGTATTTTCCTGCTTTCAGGGTAATCTACTCTAAAATAAATAAAAATTCCTGGCATCACCTCATATGCCGCTTTCTGAAAATTACCGCCCCTATAAAAAAGTATAGTAGCGTCAGCACCACGATAGCTGTTATTTCAGGTATGATGCTTGCAATATCCATGTCCATTACAAGCGTTTTATTCAATGCCGAGATTGCATGTGCAGGCGACATTAACCCCTGAATTGTTACAGGGTATCCTGCTATGGTAAAAATTGCATCGCTTTTCATAGGGAATGCAGCTCCGGTGAAGAACATAAACAGGAACATGGGGAAGTTGCCGACAACCAATACTTCGGTGGCGGTTTTGGTAAATGCAGCAATGATAAGACTAAAGGCAATCAGTGAAAACGTAGTAAAACTCAAAATGATCAGCATGATCCATAGAGAACCCTGGTAATCGAAGCCTAATACAATTGATGTTATACGTGTCAGAATCGCTGAAACTAATCCAACGAGAAGCTGAACTATGCTGATGCCACCAACAAAACCAAGAGCGGTAAGCTTTGAAAGTTTCAAATGAGGTATGGTCAACGGCTGTCAAATCACCATATTGTTTTGTCAAACCCTTTATCTGCAAAGCAATGGTGCGATTCATGTGTGAGGTGGTGTTGGATATTTCCTGCATTTACCTATCTTTTCAACGCGTTAATAAATGTTTCCTGTATTTCCTTTACAATGGAATTTACCGGTATGGATTGATCAATCAGCATGTAGCCGAGAAATCCGTTGAGGCACGAGATGAAAGCTAATGCATGGGAATGGGTATCGCATGTTGTAAATATCCCGGATTCCTGACCCTTTCTGAAAAGATTTTCGAAATAACCGAAATACTGCCGGGTGGATTCTTTATACATTTCCATAATTTCGCTATTTCCGAAGGATTCATTCATCGTCAGAAAGTAGAGACTGAGCTCTCGTCTATGATCATTCCAATAGTTGATATAGTCAATTACAAATTGCTTTAATCCTGTAACGAGCGATTTCCGAGATTCGATCTTTAGCATGAGTTCCATAATTGGCTGCATGCATTTTACATTCACCGTGTAGAGGATCTCTGCTTTGCTTTTAAAATGATGGTAAAGGCCACCTTTACTCAGCTTTGCTCTTTTTGCGATGCTTTCCATGGAAGCGTCGGCATAGCCCTTTTCGACAAATTCGAGTACTGCTGCTTCAATGATCTCCTCAACCCTTGTTTCCCGTTTTTCTGTCATACTAATAAAACAAACCGACCGTCGGTCGGTAAATAGAATACTTATTTTTAAAGGATAATGATTCCGGCAGCAATTTGTTCTGCCCGGGGATCTTTGTAAAAGGATTAATTAAAAGTTATCTGTTCAGCCAATTCTTAAACTGGGTGGCCTTAAGCTTGGAAACAATGATCTCGGCTCCCGGGTCTTGTCGGAGAGTAACCTTTAATTTTTGCATACCATAGTTGCTGATCCTGTCGATTGAATTTAACGAAATAATATATTGCCTGTTTGCCCTGAAGAATATTTTCGTGTTTAATTCACCTTCAAGTGTATCCAATGATTCGCCTATAAAAAAGCGCTTATTGTCATGCGTAACCAGTATAGTTTCCCCGTCTTCAGAAGTGAAATAGGCTATATTTTCATGATTAACCGGAATAAGTGAATCGCCAGCATAAACCAGGAAACGTTCACGGCAGTTCTTCTCTGTTAATCGCTTAATGAGTTCATCAAAACGATCCGGGGGGCTTCCACGGTGAATGGTCCTGTATTTATCAAGACTCGCTTTCAGGTCGTCAGGTCCGACAGGTTTCAGTAAATAATCGATACTGTAAAACTTAAATGCATTAATAGCATACTCGTCGAATGCCGTAATGAAAATAATAGGGACGGTTATATTGAGTTTTTTGAAAATGGTAAAACTTAAATCGTCAGCCAGCTGGATATCCGAGAAAATGAGATCGGGAGCAGGGTTTGACTGAAACCATTCGATCCCGTCTTTCACCGATTGAATAATACCAACAATCTCAGCCGAGCGGTCGCATTCGCCTATAAGCTTAGCCAGGCGCCGGTATGCAGGAGCTTCATCTTCAATAATAAGAACTTTCATGTTATGCTGCTTACTTATTGGTATACTTCATCGGTGATATGTTCAATATCGCTGCCCAGCGTTTTAACCAGTGGTATTTTTACTGTAAATGTATCTTTTTTATCCTCAACAATGACATCTTTATTTACCAGAAACCTGTATCTCTCGCTGATATTTTGCAAACCAATTTTGGTAGTCGAAGGCATGATGTTACGCTTTTGTTTTTTGTTGGATACAACCATGTGTTCCTCTTCACAGTATATTTCTATTTCAAGCGGATGACTATCGCTGATTTCATTATGCTTTACGGCATTTTCAATCAATAATTGCATGGTCATCGAGAGAATATGGTAGTGCAGATAGCTATCATGGATATTTAGGGTGATATTCAGGTTATCCTCAAACCGCATTTTCAAGAGGGTGATATAAGACTTTGTGAACGTTATTTCAGCTGTTAAATCGGACCATGCTGCTTTCTGACTGTTTAAAACATGACGATATACGATCGATAATTCACGAATATAGTTGACGGCTTTTTTTGGATCTTCTTCAACAATGGTTGTCAGGGTATTCAGACTGTTAAACAGAAAATGCGGATTCAGCCGGCTGGTGAGGTTTTGATATTGTGCTTCGAGACTTTCATTCTTGTAGCGTTCACTTTCAAGCGCTTTTTCTGATAACTGAAGAAACAAATAAAAACTCTCATATATGGTGTTAAGAAGGAAAACAAAAACAATTACTGTCAAATACAGGTTCTTTAATTCAAAATTGAAATCTTCTTTACATATACCGGATAATCTCATAGCTATCGCAGTTCCCTTACTATGCAACAGCCAGGTAATAAAAAGAGCAATAAGCGAAGAAACGATAAGTTGTAAAGAAAAACGAACTCCGAAATGTAAGTTCGCCAGAAAACTCCGGAATGTAAAAACGATCAGCCGAATGCAAAACCATATGCCTACTATTCCTATGAATGAGAATGATATATGAAATATCAGGTGTTCTTTATTTATTTTAACCGGAAAAGAAGAAATATACAGAATAGTCAGTATCGTAAAGAGTGGGATCCCGATAAGTTCGACCCATCGTTCTACTTTCTTTATCTCGTCTTTAACATGAAGATTGAAAAATGCCATGAGTTCATGTTTAACAATTCAGTATGTCTATAAATTCTTTAGTAATGGTTGAAAGACAATATCTCGTTTATTTCTTTTCTTCGTTTGATTCTTATTTCACCAGACCCAGAATATCCTACTGTGATCATTAATGCGAGCTGTTTATTACGCGGTATTTTCAGCAGCCGCTTAATTTTCTTCTGATTAAACCATCCCAACAGGCATGTTCCCAGCCCTTCGGCGGTAGCCTGCAGACAAAACTGAATGGCTGAAATCCCGATATCGATCAATGGATAATTGATCCTTTTAAGCAACTGGCCTGCGGATGACGACCAGTTTGCACGTTCCTGAACAACGGCAATGATTACCGGAGCCTGCCGTGTAAAATGGTTGATCGGAACGACTCCTCCCGAGATATTGTCAGCAACAGCATTTTTTAGTTCGGGGTCGTCAATAATGATATATTTCCAAGGCTGAGCATTACTCGCCGATGGAGCCAGCCGGGCGGCCTCCATGCAACGCATCAGTTTTTCCTTCTCCACGGGCTTGTTGGCATAAGACCTTACACTTTGCCTGGTTTCAAATAATTCTGAAAGCTCATTACTATTCATAAGGGTATAAATACTAAAGTAACATGCATACGTCCCAAGGCCTCTTATACAGGAATCCAGGCGAATTTAATCAACTATTTCAGAGATTTATGGATTCCTGATCTTCGTCTCACTCCGTCAGGAGTGTATTTTATGAACCGATTTGTAATCTAAGACATATATTTTCATATTATTTCAATAGCAATTTATACAATACCGGGGTAACCACTCTTGTGAACAGCGTTGAACTTATAAGTCCGCCGATTATGGTCAGGGCCAGCGGCGAGAAAAGTTCAGAACCTTGTATCGCCAACGGCATTAATCCACCCAGGGCTGTGAAAGTAGTCAGCATAATGGGTATAAAACGGATCTTACCTGCGGCCTGGATTGCTTCATCCAGCTCTTTTCCCTTTTCCCTCAGCTGGTTGGCATAATCGACAAGGATGATGGAATTCTTAACTTCGATACCGATCAGGCTTATCATTCCCACAAAAGCCGAAAATGAAAATGAATAACCGGTAATGAGCAGGAGGACAATACTGCCAATGATACCAAGGGGGATTGATGAAGCTACTATGAGTGCACCTTTAATAGTCCTGAATTCAAGGATCAGGATGAGCAGAATAAGAAAGAAGGTGATGGCAACAGCCGTATTCATATTCCCGAATGTTTCTTTCCTTCCGAAATATTCACCGAACGGTTCATAGCGATAGTCTTTCGGAAACTCCACTTCATCCAGCTTACGCATGATCTGCTTGGTTACTTTATCGGTCAGGTAACCTGGCAGAACATCGGCCCTGACAGTAATACTCCTTTCCCTTTTGTAATGATTGATCAGGTTAGGGGAGGTCTGAAATTCTATCGTAGCGAGTTGTTTCAACGGTATCTGGGCACCCGATAGTGAGCCTACATAGATCTTATCGAGATCTTCGAGTGTTTTTTTCTTACTCCCGGCAAGGGTAAATGTGAGATTATATTCTTTGCCTTCCTTATCGGTGAATTTTCCTGCGGTAGTCCCCACCATGGCGATACGTATTGTTTTTTCTATTTCGTGGACAGGCACGCCCAGCATACCGGCTTTGTCTTTATTGATCGAGATCCTGATGTCGGAAGCTGACGATTTCACCGGATTCCTTACATTGTATGTTCCTTCGGTATTCTGAAGCAGCTTTTCTCCCATAAAAGCGAGCTTTTTCAATGTATCCAGGTCGGGGCCGAAGAAAATCATTTCGATGGGCGCATCTTCAGGGGTACCGTTTTTAAATTCCTTGATGGTTATTTTTGCCCCGGGGAAGCAATCCAGTTCTTCATTCAACTTTCTGAGGAAAGGGGAAGTCTTTTTCCGGTGATACTCTTTCAGCTGCACAAAAATCTGGGCAAAATTGCTTTGTTCGCTCTCCTGTGAAATATTATAATAAACCATCGGATTTCCTTTTCCAACATTGGTGCAATAGTTCATGATCTCCGGTTTGGTATCGAGCCTCGATTCAACAACTCTTGTTACACTGTCGGTATAAGCCAGGTTTGTACCGGGAGCAGTTTCAATATTAATAAAAAACTGTGGTTTCTCTGCTTTGGGAAACAGGCTGAAACCTACTATTGGTAAAAGCATCAGACTACCTGCTATAGCCACGGCAGAGATCAGTATGGTCATTTTCGGATACTTCAGGCCAAGCATCAACAGGCTCTGATAGGGCCCATCGTTTAGCTTACTCAACCAACGCATCGCGAAATTCTGTTTTTCGAATTCCTTCTCCTTTAAAAACCTTGAGGCCATAAAAGGAGTGAGGGTGAAAGAAACCAACAGCGAGGCCAGCAGGGTAAACACAACAGCAATAGGAAGACTGCTTATAAACTCGCCCGGGCCTCCCGGGAGCATGATGATCGGGATAAAGGCAACTATCATTGTCGCAGTGCAGCCAATAACGGCCCAGCTTATCTGGCTTGTAGCTTTCAACGTAGCATCAAAACGATTATAGCCATTCCGCATCCAACGGGTAATATTTTCAACCACCACAATGGAATCATCTACCAGCAATCCGAGCGATATTACAAGCCCAACAATGGAGAGCTGGTTGAGCGAATGGCCTGTCAGGTACATGGAAGTCAGTCCGATCAGAAGCGAAGAAGGAATGGCAATCATAACAATAATGGAGGCCCTTGTTCCCAGCGGTAGTAATGTGAGCAGGATGAGTAAAATAGCTATTCCGAAATCTTCATATAACCGGTTTAAACGGGAGGCTACATTCACCGATTGATCAAACGCCTTCTCCAGCGTCATGGAAGCGGGAATGGATGGAATAAAGGCATCGACTTTTGAATTAACCTCATCCACAACCTGGAATATATTGGTACCTTCTTTCTGGTTTGCGGTAATAAATAGCGCTTTCTTTCCTTTATACCGTCCGATATGTTTCTGATCGGCATAGTCGAACGAAATATCAGCCAGGTCTTTAAGGTAAAGAATATGGCCATTCCCGGCATTTACTATAGTGTTTCTGATATCATCGATCGAAGTATAATTACCGGTTGTTTTTATATTGAATTTCCGGTTGCCCATATCAAGATCGCCACCCGGAATATTCGCATTATTGCTCTGTATTGCAAGCAATACATTGTTTACTGATATATTTTTTTGCGCCAGCTTTTGCAGATCGACTTCGATGCGGATCTCCTGTTCAGGGTAAGCATGAATTTCTACCTGTTTTATGGAATGGATCTTTTCAATTTCCTTCTTTAACCGCCTGGACTGCTCCTCCAATTCCCGGTACGAATCATGTTCAGAGATCAATGCATATTGAAGAATATTGACATTGTTCGTGGTAAAGCGGTAAATATCCAGGCTATGTAAATCGGGAGGCAATGTGTTCCTGACATTATTTATCTGGCGGAGTACTTCGTCATATTTTCTGTCTACATCAACATCGCCAAATTCTACGCCTACCACAGCAACACCGTCGGTCATAGAACTTCCAAAATAGTCGATTCCGTCCAGTTCATTTATGGCTTCTTCCAACGGTTCCACAACAAGCTGTTCGAGGTCGGCAGGACTTGCACCCGGGTAAACTGCAACGGCGTAAAAGTAGGCATAGTTCAGCGGTGGATCCTCACTGCGTGGCATATTTATAAATGCATTGACGCCAAGCAGGGCAATCATGATGAAGACAGTAATTGTCAGTTGGTAGTTTTTTATTGCAAAGCGTGTTAACATGGTCTGCCTGGTTTATACTCACTGATGGTGAAATCCGACATAAGAAATGACTTACTCATAACTCTTAACAGGTTTTGAATAGAAATAGGTGGTGATGAACAGGATAGCCAGAACCGACTGCAGGATCCATAGCGGGATTATATCTGAAAAATCGACCATTCCCGAGTTTACTGCATATATGCCCGAAAGGGCAAGTCCGGTTAACACAGGGAACACTGTCAGGAGTAAAACACCCCTTCTCTCAACTGGCTTTCTGTCGGCCCATAGCAGGAGGAATGTCCAACCGAGCATTAATGAAGCTCCCAGCCCCATTGCGTACCTGTATTCTATGCCGGGGTTGAAACCGGTGATACCATACATACGGCCCCCTATTTCAGGAGAAAGCATTGGGATAAGGGTGGCAGCATCCAGGATGGCCCCTATCCAGTAACAGATCCGTATAAAGAGTATTTTTCTTTTCATTGATTTTGGTATTTTTTGGGATTATTCAGCCAATTTTATTTTTGCACCATCTTCGAGGTAGGCTGCACCTTTCGTAATAACCAATCCCGATTTGTTGACAGGCTCAATGATGGCAATCTTGTCATGCTGCATATAGGCAATTGTTACCGGGATCTTTTTAGCGGTTGTATCGGCCGTTACAACCACATAAACATATCCTTTATTACCGTCTGCATCGGTAATCGCTTCAGGCGGTACAAGGGTTACGGGCTGAGTATTCAACGACTCTATTGTGGCTTTTGCAACCAGTCCGTTCAGGAATTTTTCGCTGCCCGGGTCCACAGCGATTTCAATTTCGAACGTACCGCTCACAGGATCGGCTGCTTCTGAGAGCTGTGAAACGCTCGCAGGGAAAAGTTTTCCCGGCAATGCATCAACTTCGACCTTCGCTTTATCACCTTTCTTAATACGGATAATATCCTTATCGGAGATACCTGCTTTTACGATCCATTCATCCTTCCCTTGTTCACTGAATACCAGCACAGGCATTCCGGGGCCTATCAATTCATGTTCCTCGGCCAGCTTTGCGATTATTCTGCCATTGGCAGGCGCTGTAATAGATGAATATTGCATGTTAAATTCTGCGATGCTCATGTCTTCTTTGGCTTTATCATACGCAGAGGTTGCATCCTGAAGTTGCTCTAATGTAGCCACCGTATCGGCATATAGGTTTCTGACACGCTCCAGGTCCCGCTCAGCTTTTTCAACGGCAAGTTTCGCCTGTTTCACCTGTGCTGAGATCTCGGTCATCTCGAGCGTTGCAATGACCTGTCCTTTTGTTACATGGCTGCCTTCCTCTACGGCAATGGTTGATATTATTCCACCGGTCTTAAAGGACAACTTAATCATTCGCTTCGAAGTTAAAATACCTGAGCAGTAGATGGGTATTGAAGCATTTGTCTCGGTGAGCGTTTCGGCTTTCACACAAATAACTTCTTCATTCTTTGCAGTCTTCGGGATTTTTCTTGAGCACGATGCAACTGTATAGATGAGAAATGCTGAACTAATAATAAAGAAAGTTGTTCTCATGATCTTGGTTTTCATTTAGTTTTTGCTGTTAAGATCGTAACTGGCATTGGCTCTTTCAAGCTCAGCCATCCGGATCAAGGTTTCGAAGTACGTAAGGGTAACATTTATTTCAGCGCCCGTTAACTGATTCCGGGCATCAAGCATTTCAAGAAGGGATTTCTGTCCGTTGCTGTATTGACTGCTGACCACTTTATAGTACTCAACAGAGCTTTTAAGAGAACTCCTGCTTGCTTCCTGAGATTGCAGTGATGATTCAAGATTTGCCTCCGCGATGCGGGTTTGAAGTTCAATTTGCTTCTCTGCTTCCGCAAGCTGATTTCTGTATGTTTCATTTTCAATTCTGGCCTGCGCTATCTTATTCCGGTTCTGAAAGCCTGTGAAAATCGGCCACGAAAGGTAGATTGTATTCATTATATATTCCTGTTCGTGGTTGAATTTATATTGGTATCCCTGGTAACCTAAATCAGTTATATTTGTAATGGTGGGCACATACCAGTTCTTTTTCATCCTGTAATAGTAATCGGTCGATTTTACAGCGCTTTTTAGCTGCACAATTTCTTCCCGGTTAAAACTTTCGATTGATGCCATCGGTAATGGAATGGTTACGTTTGTATTGAATAATGAGCTATCGGTGATCACCTTATTTTGCAACGGCTCGTTGAGTAAAAAATTGAAATAGGCAGCAGCGATTTTCATGTCATTTTCTGCTTTTGTCAGTTGTGCTTTCACCTGGTTCTGTTCCGCTTCCAGCCGGTAAAGTTTCTCACGTCCTGCCATCTGATTCTCGACCAGCTTCTTATTCACACGCAGCGCTTCATCCAACAGTTCAAAACCACTTTGGTAGGCATCCATCACTTTTAAGGACTGGAGATACCTGAAATAGGCGATCTTAATTTCTTTAATAAGCTCGCGTTTATACACATTAATTTCTGCCTGCGATGCGCTGATCATCTCTTTTTTGATCTTACGATTATAATATATCTCGGCATTAATCAGTGGGGTTATTATCCGGACCTTTGTGTCGTGATAATCGTTTGGCAAGAATTCTATGCTCTCGTTGTCTATCTGGGGGAAATTACCCGGTTGCCCCATGCTTTCCAGTATCTGGTTCAATGATGAATAAACCGGGTTAAGCATATCACCCACAGGGAGGTCGATTGTCCTTCCGCCCTGTGCCAGGAAATACTGAGCTTCAATCTGAACCGATGGGTAAAATAGTCCGTTGGCTTCTTTCAACGCTTTAAGGCTTTTTTCCAGGTTCAATTCCTTTTGATGCAAGGCCAGGTTATTTTCAAGCCCCTGCTGTATATATGCATCAAGGATCTCGCTGGTCTGCGACCTGATAGGTAAGCCCACGATAAATAATACCATACACCACAGTAAATGGTTTATAACACCTGGTCTGCTATTTCGCATGAATAATTGAATTAAGATTGTTAACAGGTTTGATTTTGTTTCAAAGCTATGCATTGTTCGTTTTTTTCGAAAGAAAAAAACTGTGAAAGAGATATTTTCGGGGGTAAAGTGTATATAACACAGTGTATAACCAATTGTCTGGGCTGCCTTCCGTAGTTTCAATTTAGACACAGCGCTGCCTCCACTTTGCTCTAACTGCCCTCCGAACGATGAGCCTGTCAACCGGCAGGTAGATGAACCGACAGGCAGAGTTCCGGCATGCTCTGCTGCAAAACCAAAAACAGTAAATAAAACAATGGTGATGGTTGAACCGTCTTTGCCGTTGCTTCGGCTGGCAGATACTCACACAGAATATACCCGAAGCCTAAGCTGAGGTATAGCGCAATAAGTTGTGCTGAATATTAAGAGACTGTCGAAATTTTTGAGTATACATAGTGTCTTTGAGCCTTGGTGGCATAAAAATAGTTAGCCACAAAGGCACCATCCCGAATGATTCGGGACACAAAGGTTTCATCAAGTTTATGAGGTCTTTAAGTGGATGTGATTGTCAGATTCAAATGTAAATGTAAATAGCTGATAATTTGCATAATATAATAAAATAAATGTCCGTTTTGATACCTAATATACCAGGAATACACACCCCTAAATCTCCTCTCAGGAGGGGACTTACTATCCGCAAATCCTTCCCCCTCTTGAAGAGGGTAATTGCATAGATAAAGGCAGGGAAT
>CAZWIU010000118.1:0-11948 GCA_964634105.1 uncultured Bacteroidales bacterium
CGAAGGTATCTCCCCAGAAATTATTATCACATACCTACTTGGTAGCAGGGATACGTTAGGTTCGCAACAGCTGTTAGAAATTTTTGTCTCATGAAGAATTACGTAAACCATTCGTAGATGAGCCATACCAGCCATGTGGTAAAAAAAATAGGGCCACGTCCCGAAAAATCGGGATATCGTGACCCTACAATTATTTAACCATTTGTTTTTTTATAGTTTTCGAAATGCTTTTAATCCTTTTGCTATTCTCTCCGGATTACCTCTTGGAGATAATTTTTCACCGGGAGTTAAATATTTGGTGAATTCCATATCGGATGCGAAATAAAGTTTACCCAGTGCAGGACTGTATAACCAGCAGCTTATCTTAATGGTTATACCATCGTCGGTATAGCTTCCGGGAATAAAGGTACAGATATCAGGTACCAGTTCTTCGCTGGTAAAATAAAGCGGATCGCCACTAGCTGATAAACCTGAAGGCTGATCGGGTATATAGCATGAATCTTCTTCAAATATTATGGTAGCCTCAACTCCATAATCGAACATATTAATAACATTAATGCCATATACATCGCTCTGATATAAAAGTACATCATAAAAATATTCTCCGCCGTAAGCATAGTCTAACTCATGGCATTGATATGCACCAATGAAGTTTTCCATATTGATGAAATCTTCGATCGAGAATGCTAATTCATAATCACCTATATCATCAATGTAGTATTCAGGTGATAACAAGCCAACTGCATCAACAAATGCGCCAGAATCTATAAGTACAGCTACGTCCGTCAAATATTCAAATGTTCCGGTAATGCCAATTGTTACCTCTGGTCCATTGACTGTAACAGCGCCTTTTATACCCAGGTCCGACTCATCGAATGCATCTACGATACTGATCATATCAGCATTAACCAAGGTAACATTCTCGTTCATGGTTAATACAATCTCAGTGATATTTTTTGCAACCCATTCTTCACCAATACCTGGAGACATTGAAGCAACATAGGGATAGGTATAATCGGGACATGTAATTGATACCGGTCCGACAACAGCTCCCGGTTTTCCTTCTTCAGCATTAACCGCAACCGCATAAATATCAAAGCTACCTCCTGAAGATAAATTCTTCTGTTTCACCGTATACGATTCATTTGCTTCAACGGAAACTGAGGCTGCAACCGGCGTTGTCTCGCCAAAGATAACTTCAGTGGCTGTTGGTGCGGCAGATCCCTGAGGTAGAGCAAGGTAATATATATTACCGTCCATAGTTGAACTTACAGTCAGATAGGTATAGGTTTCATTCAGACTATCCGCAATGTTTGCTACAGTAACTACCGGAGCAGCAGAATTGCCAAGCACCAGCGGGGGATAGTCCCTTTCTTCCTGGCAACCAATAAAAACCATTGTTCCCAGAAGGAAAGCTATTGCGATATATATTCTTGATTTTTTCATAATTCTATATTATTTATAGTGTTATGCTGGACCGTTATTTTGACCTGCTATTCACAGAAACCTCACGGACCCCGCTATTAATTAGTTTGGCAGCAGTTGCATCATCGAGTGTAACAGTATATATTCCTATGTCATTAAGCGCGTCCCCTTCGTACAACTCGTAGAATTTTATTGTCAACTGTTTTGTTGCTGCGTTAAACTGACCTGGGCTAGGATGAGGAGCAACCCAGTATTCCCATGTATCGTTTGTAACACCGATAAGGGAAGTTTCGGCAATTTCAACAGTGAAATTGGCCGGATCGCTCGTATTCATATAAAGAACAACCGGATATGGTCCATCTGTCCACGTTTCACCCCAATCGTCCACCTGTTCCTGGTAAAAACCTGCCGTTATGATTAAGGTTTGAGGTTCCTCTCCAAGAATAATATCCAATCCAGGGCTTGCAGTAACTTCCCCCCAATTTCCAAACCCACCAAGTGCATATCCGGTGTATGTTCCAGAATAGTGACCGGGATATTCATCGGGATTGTATGGATAGTACTTTTGAACATTGAGTTGGAAAATGCTGTTATAACTATCGGCGTTTACAGTACCATTTGTAACTTGGAATAGCATGGTATCTATTTCACCAAACTCCAGAGAATCGTAAGTACCCTGGAATGAGAATGTTCCTGTATAGCTACCCGCAGGTATTGTTACTGACGATCCGATAGCCGAAATACCCTTTTCTCCAGGTTTAATTGTTGCATAAACCATTATTCCATTTATTTCGGCTGAATCAAGAAACTCAATCGGCATGGTAATATCCTGCGAGGCAGCATCACCAATTATCTGAAATGGAACATCGTAGGTGATGGAATCGCCCTCAAGAACGAAGTAGGTTCCACTGGCATCAATAAGCTGAACAAAATTGTCGCCATCGTATGTATACTGGTATTCGTATTTATTGCAGGAAACAGCAAAAAGCGAAACCAGTGCCAGCAGTGCTGTTATTTTTATGATATTTTTCATAATTCTTTCTTTTAATAGGTTATGTATTAATATCCGGGATTCTGTTGTTCAGCTATCACAGGATTAACCAGAATTTCCCTGTCAGGAATAGGATAAGCAAACAGGTAGCTCGGATATTCGATCTCTGCAATAATATCAGGGGTTGTGAGATCTTCCCGGATAATGCTCTGGTTCCAACGCTTCAGGTCATATAAACGATGGCCTTCAAAGCACAGTTCTTTTCTTCTTTCAAGCTTAATCTTGTTCTTGAGACCTTCGCCAACCTCCAGGGCAGGAGAAGCGCCGGCGCGAGCAGTAATGGCATTAACAAGCGCTTGGGCAACAGCATCATTGCCAAGTTCAGCTTCTGCTTCGGCAGCATTCAGATACATTTCTGCAAGCCTGAATATGGGATGATTGTTGATTGCAACATTTGTTTCCGATTCAGGAACATCATAACTGTCGCGTTGTCCGGGATATTTTTCAATGAATGTTTCATCACTTCCTTCACGGAACCAGCATAAACGAACATCGGAAGCGTCATAAAGGCTGACCAGGTCGTTGGTGGCAATAATATCGCCATAACCTGTTTCCATATACATGGAGCCGATCATATCAACCGACCAGTTGTCGACAGCATCGAAATTAAGATAGAAGATCTGCTCGGAGTGCGTGCTCATGGAAGCCAAAAACCATGAATCTTTGAACCTAGCAGCCGGTATAAGCGCATAAGCGCCGCTGTTTATAACCTGTTGTGCATAGCTGCTGGCCTCGGCCCAATGGCCCATATAGAGATGAACTCTAGATAGAAGTGCATAGGCGCCATAGAGATTGATATAAAATGAGCTTCCGCCACCGCTTAGCAGATCGATTGCTCCGTCGTTTGTGTCATCCCCTTCGAGGTCAAGCAGAATCTGGTTGTATACCTGAGCAACAGTAGCTCTGCCGGGTTTATCATCTACTCCAACAGGTTCAGTGATCAGGGGAACACCATAGTGGCTGGCATCGGCTGTAAAGTTATAGGTTTGAGCAAAATAGTTAACCAGTTCGAAATTAAGCAGGGCCCTGATCACCAATGCCTCACCAAGAATTCTGCTTTGTTCAGCCTCATCGACATCTTCCAGCTCTTTTACTTTTATGATCAGCTGGTTTACGCGGTACATTGTCTGATAAGCAAGATTCCAAGTTCCTGTTATCCAGCCATCGCTGGTAATAAAGTTCCATTGATAAATGCTTATAAAACGGCCTGCATTGGAAACAGACATTTTTGAATTGTCCGTGGCAAGGTCAGACACCACAAAGAGATCGCGGGCAAATAGTTCTATTTCCTGCAATCCATCGTAGCATCCGTTGAGAGCTACCTGGGCATCTTCCAGGTTGTTGATGGCATCGTTTACATCGATGGCCTGTTCCAGATCCTGTTCCAGAAATTTCTCGCAGGAGCTGAGGCTTATTGTAAACAGCGCTATGAATAGAATATGAATGAATTTTTTCATGATACTTGTTTTTACAGTTATTAGAATTTCAGGTCGATACCCAGTGAATAGGTTTTTGCATTCGGATATGCAAACCAGGAAGTTCCGTTGAGCGAGCTTTCCGGATCCCAACCGGAGTATTTTGTCCAGGTGTATGCATTATCTCCTGAAAGATATATCCTTAGTCCCTGTATCTGCAATTTCTCGTTTATTTTTCCAGGAACACTGTATGAGAGTGTGACATTTTTGAGCCTCAGGTATGAACCATCTTCGAGATGACGTGTCGAATTCTTATTAGCCCATGTAGCGCCGTCGACACGTTTCGGCACATCTGTAATATCGCCTGGTTGTTGCCAACGGTCGAGCTGTCGACGATCGCAATTGGCGGTACCTCCACCATCGGATGACAGGTAGCGGTCTGAATTATTGAAGATTGAATTACCATAAATTCCATAGAATCCGATATTTAATTCGAGTCCTTTGAAGCTAAAACTATTTGAGAAGCTTCCATAGAAATCAGGATCGGCTTTTGCATCTAGGAGAACCCTGTCGGCATCGGCATAATTCATTACCGGGTTTCCATCTTCATCGTACCACATGGCGGAACCATCGGCAGGGTTAACTCCTGCCCATCGCTGCAGATAAAATGTCCTGTAAGGATGTCCTTCGGTAGCCTGTTGCCTTGTTGCTCCGTCGTATATAGGTTCATGATTATTCAGCCTGGTGACTTCATTTTTGTTGAATGACATTGATAAGGTTGTAGTCCATTTGAAGGCAGCCTCGACATTACGGGTTGTGATATTAAATTCAACACCTGTATTCTTCATGGCGCCAACGTTTTTCATGATGGTGCGTACACCCGTAGTAGAAGAAATGGGAACATTCAACAGAAGGTCCTTGGTATTTTTAATATAGTATTCAACCGTACCGGTTAACCTGCTCTTTATCAAAGCAAAATCAAGACCGATGTTCATATTTACGTTTTTCTCCCATTTCAGGTCCGGATTCTCCAACTGTGCTAAACCTGAACCGGGCTGTCCGTTATAATCCTGTCCGAAGTTATAGAGACCCATGGAAGGATAATAGTCGTTATAGGCAGTTCCATCGGTCCGATAGTTATATATTTCCTGGTTACCACTGGTACCATAGCTTGCGCGAAGTTTCAGATCGTCAATAACGGTCAGTGCGGCCATAAAGGCTTCCTGTGAAATTCTCCAGCTTACTCCGACTGAACCGAAGTTCGCCCATTTATTATTGGCGCCAAACCTCGATGAGCCATCCCTTCTGCCAGCCAGTGACAGGTAATATCTGCTATCGAAATTATAGTTAATGTTGGCAAAGAAAGAAGCCAGCGATGCCCCTTCGAGTGCCGAACTTGCTGTCAGCGGCTCTGCAGCATTGGTCATAGTCATAAACCGTTCTGAGGGGAAGTTAGAACTTGCAGTAACAACCTGGTATTCGCGTAACTTCTGAGCTTCCTGGCCTAAGAGTACATCGAGAGTATGAACATCGACCACCTTATTATAACTCATAGTGTTAGTGACTATCCAGTTTGTCCGATCGAGGCTTGCATATTCGGAATAACCATTGTATCCTTCGCCGGATGGAGTCTTTGGGCTCCAGTATAATTCTTCACCCATCAGGAAGTAGTCAACACCTCCGTTTATTTTGTACTTCAGACCTTTAAGGAGGTCTATTTCGGCATAGGCATTGCCCAGGTATCTTTTCTGAGTATTACCGTTTTTATCGATAAGGGCAGATGAAACAGGGTTATAGTCGAGGTTTTCGGGAATATCCTGATAATAGCTTCCATCTTCGTTCTTTACAGGATAAATAGGAGGAACGAAGAAACTTGAAGTAACCGGGTCGGCATAATAACCACCGCCGGCGCCGCCAATGATATCAGTATAGGTAGCTTCTGATTTAAATCCGACCTTGATCCGATCAGAAGCTTTTTGATCGATATTTACACGAGCGTTGTATCGCTTCATACCACTACCGATCACAATACCTTCCTGGTTGCGGAAGTTACCTGAGATGAAGTAGTTGGTTTTTTCTGATCCGCCGCTTGCAGAAAGGTGGTATTGCTGATCGAGACCTGTTCTGAACACCTGGTCGGGCCAATCAGTATCCACATCGCCCATCTCAAGAATTTGTGCGTAAGCGACATCGGGGCTTACTCCGGCATTTACCCATTGTTCATACATGAGTTCCTTATACTCAGCGGCATTACATACATCGAAATTGTCCGTAATTCGCTGCGCAAGGCCCAACTGAGTGTTGAACTCGAATACTGTTTTACCTTCTTTACCACGCTTTGTTGTGATAACAACAACGCCATTGGATGCACGGGCGCCATAAATTGAAGTAGCCGAAGCATCTTTCAGGACCTCTATTGATTCGATGTTTGCAGGTTCCAGAGAGGCTAGCGGGTTTGTGGTATAAAAACGATATGCGTAAACGTCGCCTGAAACAATAGGAACACCATCTACAACATAGAGCGGGTCGGTAGAAGCATTGATTGACCCTATCCCCCTGATGATGATGTCGGTGCTGGATCCCGGAGTACCTGATGTGGTAGAGGCAAGAAGACCGGTAGCCATACCTTGCAGTGATTTATCAAAGCTCGATACAGGTTTGGCTTCTATATCCTGTGCTTTTACTGTACTGCTTGATCCAACAAAAGATGCACGGGTTGTTGTTCCGTAACCTACAACGATTACTTCGTCAAGTCCCGTAACTTCAGTTTCCATGACCACATCGACTCTTGTGCGGCCTTCAACAGCAACTTCCTGAGTTGCCATACCAACAAAACTGAAAACCAACACAGCATCGGAAGGTGCATTAATGGTATAGTTACCGTCGATGTTTGTAGCAACACCTGCTGTTGTTCCCTGAACACCAACAGATACGCCTGGCATCGCACTGCCATCTTCGGCACTGGTAACCTTACCCGTAATTTGTATTTCCTGCGCAAAAGCCGAAAGGCCAATAAATGCGAGGAATACAAGAATACTTGTAATTCTTTTCATAGATAAAATTTTTAGGTTTATACTAGGTTAATCATGATCGCAGTCCTGTAACAGCCATTACAAGAGCTTTCCATTTACCAAATCTAGAAAAAAATATTAGAAAAAAAAATAATGGATGATTGTATATCCTGCTTTTGACAGGGAATTCATTCACATGATAAAAATCATATTATACAGCAGATGAATATTTTATTACCGCTCAAGCGTTTATCAAGAAAGCAAATACAAAAAAACCGCCCTGAAAATCAAGGCGGTTAATTCAAGCAGTTGGATAAGTATTTGCTTATTCCTCGGGGTATAAATCCCAGAATAATTTTGTATATAGCTCATCTCCGCCAATAGCATTGGCAGCAGAATAGTAATTGTCCGCATTAATTGTTTGCTCAATAACCGGATAGGTAAAACGGACAGGAATTTCGCTATAATCAGTAATAGCCTCTGCCAGGTTGAAGATCGGGTAATCCAACCTTCTCCATTGAGTATATCCTTCCAGACCACGTGTATAAAATGCTAACCATGATTGTGTTCCGATGAGTTCTTTCCAGTTTGCATCATCATAAGCAACATCAGGATTTGCAAGGTAACTAGCGGTTGAATCAGGAGGCAGTCCCCAATATTCAAAGGAAGCTCCAATTGCCTCGTTATATAGTTCTTCTGCAGTTGCCCCGACATTATAGCCCCTTGCAGCAGCCTCAGCTAAATAGAACAAGATTTCATCATAAGTCATTATAATTCCGGGAAACATAGGTTCCTGAATGGCATCAGCAACATGTGAATATTGTGAATACGGGCTACTGTATCCATAAGGACCACCGACGTATGCCATTTTAATAACACCTGTTTCGGTAGATGTGTCGGCCTGGGTAAAGTATGAGGCCCTTCTCGGATCGTTAAGTGCATTCATAATATCCACAATGGTATTAGCAGCAACAAAATCATGACGCCCGGTTAGTATCAGTTCTGCATAGATCTGATTGGCATTCGGTGAAGCACCTTGATAACGGAACAGGGCATTGTCAATGGCTGATGTGAAAACTCCTGCAGAGGCTTCTTCGATTATCGTTTGCGCGGTCGCATTGTCAACATCGGCTAGCATGATTCCTAATTTGACTTTCAAAGAATTGGCAAATTTAATCCATTGCTCAATATCCCCTTCATAAATAATGTCGGCAGAACCCAGTCCGTCATTGCCTGTTACTTCCAGACTATCCAGTGCAGCATCAATACGGGCAAGTAAACTCTGATAAATTTCTGCTGCGTCATCATATGCCGGATGAAGATTGTTTATATCCATGGTCATTGAATAAGGAACATTACCGAAAATGTTTACAAGATCAAGGTAGGCATATGCAACCATTAATTCAGTAATCTGACGGTTATTGCAAAGATCTGTTTCTGTATTATTGCCGGTTGGTTCTTCCGTAATGAATATTTTATATGCCTCATTAAAATCCTTCAGTATGTCCCTGTAATATTCCTGGAAAGTATTATCAGGAATAGTACGGTTGACAATATCATAATTTGCTTCATCAGTGTAGGTAGTCTCAGTCCAATACTGGGCAAACAGCCTCCAAACATTCAGGTTAACGTTTGGAGTAGAAATCTGATCCGCCAATGCTTTCTGGGCACAAGTGAATAACGTTGATCCCGGAACTTCCTGGGGTCGTTTAATATCGGTATTATAGTCCTCAAATTTATCGGTACATGACGCCATTACGGCAATCAATACCAACAGAATGTTATATCTTAATTTCATAGCGTTCAAGTTTAGAATTGTAAATCAAGTGTAAAGCCGAAAGTGCGGACAGCAGGCATAACACCGCTTTGCCATCCCTGTGTATTACCAGAGCTTTGACCTGCTTCAGGATCGGCATACGGAAGATTTTTGTGAATTATCCATAAGTTGGAACCAACGAAGCTTATTGATGCATCGTATATAAATGTTTTCGACAACAATTTTTTAGGAAGGTTGTAGGTAAGCGCAACCTCTCTCAATTTTATATAGGAAGCATCATATACAAACTTTGAATTCGGATTACGCGCCCAGCCCCATACACGGTAATCGCATCCTTCAACGCGTACTTCGTTAGGTGTACCATCACCCTCGTAAACACCATCCAGTACAAGACCTCCACTGGCGGGATCATAGCCGGTCACTTCTTCTGTCACAGGGTCGATGATAGGTATTACATAATCCCTAACAGGATTGCCCAGGTCGTTCAATACCACCGATTCAGGGTAGAGACCGGTTCCCTGTCCGTACCATTGATCGAGCGAGAATACGTTGCCTCCATGCTGCATATCGATCAGGAAGCTAAGTGAAAAATTCTTGTATGTAAATGCGTTATTGATACCAGCATTCCAGTCTGGATTAATATTACCTATTACATGGTCGGAGGTTGGTGTAAGCCTGTAATATCCGTTTGCACGGATCATCCTTTCACCGGTTCCAAAAATAGTATCGACAACCCAGTCGGTCCCTTGTATGGCTCCGTATGGCTCATCTACACGTGCAACAATAGTTACACCTCCCTGGAGACCATCATTAATGGGCAGAACTTCCAGACCTTCGGCAAGAGAGAGAACTTTATTCCGGTTCATAAACCAGTTGAGATTCACATCCCATTTAAAATTATTCATTCTGACTGGTGTACCTGTTAGGTTGAGTTCAATACCTTTGTTCTCCATTTCGCCTGCATTCAGGTATTTATATTGGTACCCGGTCGCAAATGAAACCTGCAAAGGAGTTATAAGATCACTTGTAACAGACCGGTATAATGTCAAATCAAATCCAACCCTGTTCTGAAAGAAATTCATAGCTAATCCTCCCTCGATACTGTTAGTCCTCTCCGGTAACAGATCGGGTTTATTTTTGGTATGATCAACCGAAACCAGTGCATTACCGTTAAAAGCTTCAACAGGTTTATATGCATCCTGGGTAACAGCCCATGGAGCATCGCTACCTACCTGGGCATAATTCAATAGCACTTTACCCATTGATAACCAATCGGCATTCAACAATTCTGAAAATACAAAGCTTCCCGATATTGAAGGATAGCCATACGACCAATTATCGGCAGGAAGTGTTGATGATATATCACGGCGGTAAGTTGCATCAAGAGAAAGCAATTTTTTATATTCAACCGATACCCTTCCGAAAAATCCGTTTACAGCTTCCTGCTCGAATGCTTCTTCCGGAAGTAAGGGAGGGTCTACACTCCCGCTGAGAGCATAAATATGTTCAACACTTATTCCACCATTTGTTGATTGAAAAAGCCTGTCGAGTTGAGAATAACGAAGGTTAGTACCTAATAGTCCTGACAAACTTATATTTGCTCCAAGGTTCTTTTGGAAGTTGGCCATAAGATCTAAGTTAGTCTCAAGATAATTCCTTGTGAAACGAGAATATCCGGAGGTAATATCTGGTCTACCGACTCCAAATTCACCTGCAACAGAACCAATAGCACGTCTTTCCTCCTGTAATTCAGAATAAGTATCGATGGAGTATCGTCCCATGATACTTACCCAATCAGTCAAGGTCCAGTCAATTTGTGTATAGCCTATCAAACGACTGCGCCCATCGGTCTCATAATTTTCATACTGTACCCAATAGGGATTATCCCAATAAGCTGGAGCCGGATCATCATATGCAACTCTATTCCAGGTAACATTTTCACCGGTAGCATCATACAACTCTTTTAGATCCTGAATATCAGCATTGACCTGATACCACTGGCGGAATGAAGTCATGATATTATCGTTATAACCTGTACCATTACGTCCCTTACCGTTTGTTTTTATATATTCAGCGGAAGCGCTTACTTTAAGATTTTTCAACAAATTGTATGAACCATTAAAAAGTAAGCTATTACGTTTAATTGAGCTATTTGGGAAGACTCCTTTTTCATCATAGTTAGTATATGATAACCGGAATGTGGATTTATCGGCACCCCCATTAACAGCTATGGTATTTGAAAACTTGAGAGCTGTATTGAAGAAGGTTTCCGGACCGTTTTTAGCTGCAACCCAAGGAGTCTTTCTCATATAATTTTCTGATTCTTCATTAAAAGCATCCCACTGAAATACCATTAATGTAGGATCAAATGCTTCACCAAATGAGGCATCTTCATAATAAGGAACAGTAAGATCGATGGTTCCATCTCCATCAACATCGGCATATTCTTCAAGACCAGGGTGATCACCTTCGCTATAAAAATATGTTCCATAACCGGCACCATATTGATCCTGGTATTCTGGAAAAGTGCTTTTATCAATTTTCCCAAAAGAAACACTGGAAGTGAAGCTAAGTCCGATTTTCTTGCCCGGCGTTACGGCCCCCTTTTTTGTAGTTATCATTACAACCCCATTCGCTGCTCTTGCACCATAAAGTGCAGTAGCCGCCGAACCTTTCAATACATTGATTGATTCAATGTCATTCGGATTAATATCTGAAGCTGTATTTCCGTAATCAAATCCGCTACGTCCAGAAATCTGGCCCATATTGTTTGAATTTGAATTATCGACGGGGACTCCGTCAATCACAAACAAGGCCTGGTTACTCTGATAAAGCGATTTGGAACCACGAATAACAACGTTGGTAGAGCCGCCTAAGTTACCATTTGCCTTAATATGCACTCCGGCAACCTTACCAGACATAGTGTTAATGAAGTTATCTGTTTTTACTTTATTGATTTCTTCACCACTAACTTCCTGGACAGCATAACCCAGTGATCTTTTCTCGCGAGTAACACCCAACGCAGTAACAACAACCTCTGTTACCTCGATGGCCTCAGATTGAAGTGCAACATCGATTTTTGTACGCCCGTTGACAGATTCCTCGAGCGTTTGCATACCGACATAAGTAAATATCAGGGTAGCATCGGAAGGGGCAGTCAGGCTATAAATACCATCAACGTTGGTAACCGCTCCATTTGTTGTGCCTTTAATAACCACGGCCACACCTGGTAATACGGTGCCGTCATCCGCATTGATGACTGTACCCGT
>CAZWIU010000119.1:0-11813 GCA_964634105.1 uncultured Bacteroidales bacterium
GTGTTTTCAAGGGTTACAGAAAGCAATGATGGTGCTAAGTGTCAAACTCGGGAGAACAATACGAATATGTTAAAAGTACTTTCAACCTGTGGAAAGAAGATTTCGAACAGGTAGATGACGTATTGTTCATGGGGATCAAGATCTGATAGCAGACCTTGTTTTACTCATATGCCCCCATCTTTAGAATGCTGATTTCTTTTTCTGTAAGAAAGCGCCATTGACCACGTTGCAACCCTTTTTTAGTCAGGCCTGCAAAGTATACCCTGTCGAGCTTTTTAATGGTATATCCAAGTTGTTCGAAAATTCGCCGTACAATCCTGTTCTTTCCGGAATGTATCTCGATACCCACCTGCGATTTGTCATTCGGATCAATATACGATATATTATCGGCTCTGATAAAACCATCTTCCAGGGTTAAGCCTTCTCGTATCTGGTTAAGATCTTTTGCTGTAAGCGATTTAGACAGGGTAACATGATATACTTTCAGTTTATTATACCTCGGATGAGTAAGCACTTTTGTCAGATCGCCGTCGTTGGTCAGAAGTAACACTCCGGTAGTATTGCGATCGAGGCGTCCTACCGGGTAGATACGTTCTTTACAGGCTCCCGAGACCAGTTGTAATACCGTTTTGCTTGCATGCGGGTCTTTCACCGTAGTGATATAATCCTTCGGCTTGTTCAATAAAATATATACAGGGCGTTCCGATTTTATCCGTTGCCCATTATACCGGACATCGTCTCCTGGTGATATTCTAGTCCCAAGTTCCATTACTATAGCTCCGTTGACGCTGATTAGGCCGGCTTTGATAAATTCATCTGCTTCACGGCGGGAACAAATTCCCGAAGCTGCAATAAACCGGTTGAGCCGTATCAGATCATCTTCTTTTTTCAGCCCTTGATGAATTCCTTTCCGGTTCTTTTTAAAACCAGGTCCCGATCGTGCCGAATGCTGAGGTTTGCCACCCGAATAGCCCTGTCTCTTCATAGTGTAATAGAGAATAAATTCTTAGTTGAATTCTTAAAGCGTGAATAAATGGGTTAATTTTGTCCGTCAAAAATACGCTAAATACCAATACTACTGATAAGTTATGACATTAATTAAATCGATTTCCGGTATCCGTGGCACCATCGGAGGACAGCCGGGAGATAATCTTACTCCTGTCGATATTGTTAAGTTTACCGCTGCCTATGCACAATGGCTGAAGGAGCGGAGTGGAGCAGATAAATATACGGTGATTCTTGGGCGCGATGCGCGTGTTTCGGGCATGATGGTGAAAAATATGGTGGCCGGAACACTTCAGGGTTGCGGAATTCATATTATTGACATAGGCCTCGCTACAACGCCTACTACCGAAATCGCAGTTACTCACCTTAAAGCGCAGGGTGGAATAATTCTTACCGCCAGCCATAATCCTGCCCAATGGAATGCATTAAAGCTGCTTAATGAGAAAGGTGAATTTCTGAATGCTGCCGATGGAGAAAGAATTCTTTCACTTGCATCGGAAGAAAAATTTCTCTTTGCTTCATTCGAAAACCTTGGCGAATACACATTCCTTTCCGGACTTGATCAGCTTCACATTGATCGGGTAATTCAACTGAAAGCTGTTGATACAGATCTTATCAGGAAAGCAAATTTTACAGTGGTGATTGACTGTGTTAATTCCGTGGGTGGTATTATCCTTCCTCAGTTACTGAAAAAACTGGGCGTCAGGAAGGTGATCGAGTTATATTGCGAACCCACAGGATTATTCCCTCATAATCCGGAACCTTTGCCCGAACACCTGTCTGAAATTTCCAAACAGGTTGTTGCCCAGCAAGCACAGGTCGGTTTTGTGGTCGATCCCGATGTTGATCGACTCGCTATCGTTTGTGAGGACGGATCGATGTTCGGAGAAGAGTATACCCTTGTTGCCGTTTCAGATTATATTCTGGGACTGAATAAAGGAGGCAATACAGTATCCAACCTGTCGTCGACACAGGCATTGAAAGATGTCACCGAATCACATGGTGGCCGGTACGAAGCATCGGCAGTTGGCGAGGTGAATGTGGTTCAGAAAATGAAGAAATTACATGCTGTTATAGGAGGAGAAGGAAACGGTGGCGTTATTTACCCTGAGTTGCATTACGGGAGAGATGCACTTGTTGGCATAGCGCTGTTTCTGACTCACCTGGCTAAAAGCGGAAAGAGCTGTTCACAACTCAGGGCAAGTTACCCCGAATATGTCATCTCGAAAAATAAAATTGAACTCAGCCCGGGAATTGATGTTGATAAGGTATTAAGCAAGATCAGGGCCAAATATGCCAACCTTCCGATAATCGATATCGATGGAATAAAGATACATTTCCCCGGTGAATGGGTTCATTTGCGAAAATCGAATACCGAACCAATCATCAGGATTTATTCTGAAAGTAAAACCCGCACCGGAGCTGATAAATTAGCCAGCCGGATCATGGAGGATATTTCAGCCTATAAATAAGTGATGTTCAGGAGCCTTGATTGTATGTTTTATCTTCAAAAAAATTCCTTTATATTTGCGCACCACTGAAAAGTGGGCATTAACCTACGGTAAAATCTTAAAAATTAGATAGAAATGCGAAACAAAGGAGCTATTTTATTACTATTGATCCTTCTCACCCTGGTATGCGTATACCAGCTTTCTTTCTCCCTGAAATCGATGAGTATCAAAAAACAGGCAAAAGAATATGCTCAGGGGGATCTTGTTAAACAAGAAAAATATCTTGACAGCATTGCGAATGAAGTTGTATATGATATATTGATCAGTGAATTCACTTACCGTGAGGTGCAGGAAAGAGAACTCAATTTTGGTCTCGACCTGAAAGGTGGAATGAGCGTGATCCTTGAGATTTCTACTGTCGATGTGCTCAAATCACTTGCCGATAATAGTCAGGATACCACTTTCAACAAGGCACTGGCATTAGCTAAACAAATGCAGAAGGAGTACAATCGTGATTACATAACTCTTTTCGGACAAGCTTTCGAGCAAATTGACCCTAAGGCAAGTCTTGCCGCTATCTTCAGCGCTACCCCGGAATTACGCGAACAGATTAACTACGATACTCCTAATAAAGAAGTATTGGAAGTGATCAGGAAGGAGGCACAGGGCGCTATCGACAATGCCTTCAATATACTGAGTACCCGTATCGACCAGTTTGGTGTTGTGCAACCAAATATTCAGCGTCTTGAAACTAATGACCGCATCCTTGTCGACCTGCCGGGTGTAAGGGATAAAAAACGTGTTCGTAAACTTCTTCAGGGAACGGCAAACCTTGAGTTCTGGGAAACCTTCGATAATTCAGAGATTATTCAAAGTCTTTATGGCGCTGATCGGATCGTTCGTGATTACCTGAACGCAAGAAAAGGGTTTGAAAAGGCCGATACAATTTCAACAACGACTGCTGCAGTTTCAGCTAAAATTGATACATCAAAAAAACAACTTTCGGCTCTTGAAAGACAACTGCAGGAAGAAACACGTGATACGGATACCATGACACAGAGCATTGAAGATACTTATCCATTGTTAAGTATCCTTCAGCCTTTGCAGGATGAGCAGACCAGGCAGCCTATACCGGGTGCTGTTATCGGGCGTGCTCATTTTAAGGATACAAGCAAGATTAACAGGTACCTCCGTATTGCACAGGAAAAACAGGTATTCCCCAGGGAGCTGAAATTCATGTGGACTGCTTTACCGGTGGTTGACAAAGACAGAAAACCAACCGATATTTTTAGTCTGTATGCAATTAAAGTTCGCAGTCGTGATGGAAAACCACCACTCGATGGCGACGTGATTGTATCGGCAAGTCAGGAGTTTGATAATACCGATGGTACAGCTTATGTACTCATGAATATGAATGCCGAAGGAACAAAAAGATGGGCTCAGATTACTAAGGAGAATCTCCATAAGATCATCTGTGTTGTAATGGATAACAAAGTTTATTCGGGGCCTACGGTGCAAACTGAAATTACAGGCGGTACTTCACAAATCTCTGGTGATTTTACAGTGGATGAGGCTCAAGACCTTGCCAACCTGTTAAAATCAGGAAAACTGCCTGCGCCTGCTACTATTATTCAGGAAGACGTGGTTGGTCCTTCGCTCGGAAAAAAAGCAGTGAACGACGGAATGAGTTCTTTTGGGATCGCTTTCATCCTTGTTCTGCTGTATATGTTATTCTATTACAGCCGGAAAGCCGGATTTGTAGCCAATATTGCCCTGCTCGGAAACGTACTCTTTCTTATTGGTGTGCTGGCCTCGCTGGGTGCTGCCCTTACACTTCCGGGTATTGCAGGTATTGTGTTAACAATGGGTATGGCAGTCGATGCTAACGTAATTATATATGAACGTATCAAAGAAGAACTGCGTGCGGGAAAAGGAATTCGGCTGGCTGTATCCGAAGGTTATAAACATTCTTACTCTGCGATCATCGACGGTAATGTTACAACCCTCATGGCTGGAGTTATCCTGTATCTGTTTGGAACCGGGCCGATCAGAGGTTTTGCAACAACCCTGGTAATTGGTATCTGTACTACCCTGCTAAGCGCTATTTTTATTTCACGCCTTATTTTTGAATCGCAGCTAAAACGTAATAAAGACATTACCTTTACTACACCGCTTACCGAGAATCTTTTCAGGAATGTGAATTTCGATTTTATCGGATTCAGGAAAATAGCCTATATTTTTTCAATAACATTACTTGTTATAGCTATTACATCGCTTGTTATTCGTGGATTGGATCCGGGAGTTGATTTTACAGGCGGACGTAATTTCATCATCAAGTTCGATCAACCTGTTTCAACACAGGAAGTTAGTAAAATGCTGGCTGCTCAGTTTGGCAAAGCTCCCAATGTGATCACGTATGGCGAAGAGAAACAGGTTCGTATTACCACACGATATAAGGTCGACGACGACAGCCAGGCTGCTGAAGACGATATACAGCAGAAATTGTACGAGGGATTAAAACCCTTGCTTCCGGCAAATACCGATATCGAAACATTCAATGAAAAATACTGGCAGAGTAACCAGAAAGTAGGGCCCACTATCGCTGATGATATAAAACGCCAGGCAGTTCTGGCTATCTTCCTTGCACTAATCGGCATGTTCTTATACATCTTCGCAAGATTCCGTAATTGGCGCTACGGATTGGGTGCTGTTGCTTCCCTGGCGCACGATGCAACCATTATTCTTGGGATTTTTTCCGTGCTCTATGGATTTATGCCATTTTCCATGGAAATTGACCAGTCTTTTATTGCAGCTATATTAACGGTAATCGGTTATTCGATCAACGATACCGTAATCATCTTCGACCGTATCAGGGAATATGTTCACTTGTATCCGAAACGCGACCGGAGAGAGATCATGAATATGGCCATGAACAGCACATTGGGGCGTACTTTCAATACAGCATTTACCACATTAATCGTATTGATTGCAATTTTTATCTTCGGTGGTGAGACAATTCGCGGCTTTATCTTTGCCTTAATGTTTGGAATTGGATTTGGAACCTACTCTTCAGTGTTTGTAGCTGCTCCTATCGTATATGATACAATAAGAAGGGCCGAACGAAAGAAACAACAGCAATTGAAGAAATAAACTGGATAAACATAACATTTAAGCCCCTGCAATTCGTCAGAATGTATGGGGCTTTTTTTATCTTTGAATATATTTTTAGCTCTCTGACAAACTATGTCTATCGGAGGTTCGGAAATATTATTGATTTTGCTTGCAGTACTGCTCCTGTTCGGATCAAAACAGATTCCGGAAGTTGCTAAAATGATGGGCAAAGGGATGCGCGAATTCCGTAAAGCCACCGATGAAATTAAACGTGAAATCAACGACGGCACTAAGGATATCAAACAAGATATCAATGACATAAAAAAAGATCTTCAGGGATAATCACACATTTCTACAGGTAATGAATCCATTATGTCGTAATTGAATTACTGTTTCATTGTTTTAAATCATCAATTCCTTTCAAATAAGCAGAACTAATTTTCTCAACGATGAATACTGCTCTCATAGCTGAAATCGATGAAAAATTTCTTTATATATTTCTATCTGCGTAAATCTGTCTGAATCTGCAATAATCTTAGAGAAAATAAGCTCTTTTATTAAATAGCCATTCCATTCCGATAATTACTATAATAATCGTTTACGTTACATCCTTTCTTTTGCTGATTATGCGTTTATTCTGTATTTTCGTCATCTATGATCAAAACAGCAGGAATAAAAAAATCGTTCGGTGCATTACAGGTGCTTAAAGGGATCGATCTCACCATTAGTACCGGGGAAATAGTTACAATAGTCGGTCCGAGTGGTGCCGGCAAAACTACCCTGCTGCATATCATGGGTACGCTCATGAAGCCTGATGAGGGCAATGTGCAGATCAATTCCGTTGATGTGGGCAGGCTTCGGGAAAAACAACTGGCAGCTTTCAGAAATCATAAAGTGGGATTTGTCTTTCAATTTCATCATTTGTTACCGGAGTTCACCGCGTTAGAGAATATTTGCATTCCGGCATTTATTGCACACGAATCACGCAGAAGCGCAGAAAAACATGCCCGCGAATTGCTTTCAATGCTCAACCTGAAGGACCGTGAAGAGCATAAACCTTCCGAGCTTTCAGGCGGAGAGCAACAGCGCGTGGCTGTTGCACGTGCTCTTATCAACAATCCGGCCGTTATCCTTGCCGATGAACCATCGGGAAACCTCGACACTCAAAATAAGAACGAGCTGCATAAACTCTTTTTTGACCTTCGTGACCGCTTTGGTCAGACATTCGTAATCGTGACACACGATAAAGACCTGGCAGCCATGGCCGACCGCACCGTGCATATGAAAGACGGGCAGATCATAAACAATGCTTAAAGAATTCCGTTATTTCTTATAGATACTATCGTCAATGCAGATGCTCTGTCAGCTTTTGGAGGAGAAATACGTGCTCTATAACCGTCCGGAATTTATTGAACATGATCCGGTTTCCATTCCACATCTTTTTGCCCGGAAAGAAAACATCGAAATTTCCGGTTTTCTGACAGCCACCATTTCATGGGGTCAACGGAAAACGATCATCAACAATGCCCGAAACCTGATGTCATTGATGGATCACGATCCTTATTCATACATCATGGATGTTACTGAACATGAGATCAGCCAGCTGAAATTTTCACACCGTACTTTTAACTCCGTCGATCTCCGCTTTTTTATTCTGTCGCTTAGGAATATCTATCAACATTATGGTGGACTGGAGCAGGTATTTAATGAGGTATACAGGAAAACGAATGATGTGGCAGAGTGTTTAAAACGATTTCGCGGGCTGTTTTTTGAAATTCCGCATGAATCGAGAACCGAAAAACATATTGCCGATATTCATAAAAATGCTTCTGCCAAACGGTTAAATTTGTTCCTGCGCTGGATGATCAGAAAAGACAATGCCGGGGTTGATTTTGGTATCTGGAATGAGATTCCGGCCTCTGCCCTGTATATTCCTCTCGATGTTCATACAGGCAATATTTCGAGAAAGCTCGGACTGCTTTCGCGAAAACAGAACGATTGGAAAGCTGTTGTTGAACTGACTGACAGGCTTAGAAAATTGGATGCAGCCGATCCGGTAAAGTATGATTATGCTCTTTTTGGAATGGGAGCGAATGAAGATAGAGTAGAAGAAGAATAAATATGAGGAAATTTATTCGGAATATAGATAATCGCTAAAGGCCAAAGGCCAAAAGCCAATAGCCGATGCTTTTAACATAGATCCTGAACTGTCACATGTCAAATTCTTATTTCCGGTTCAAGCAGTTTACAATTCACCAGGAACACTGTGCCATGAAGGTGGGTACCGATGGTGTCCTGCTGGGGGCATGGGTAAGTACAATGAACTGCGATACGATCCTTGATATCGGAACAGGTACCGGCCTTATTGCCTTAATGCTGGCACAACGTTGCAAGGCTAAGATCGATGCGATTGAAATTGATGCTGAGGCTGCAACTCAGGCTAAGGAAAATGTAGCCTTATCGCCCTGGAAACAACAAATACAGGTATTCCATACATCGCTCCAGGAATATAGCTCCGTTGAAAAAGTCTATGACCTGGTCGTTTCTAATCCCCCGTTTTTTTCAAATGCGCTTCCGGCCCCTTGCCTTAAAAGAAACGTTGCAAGACACAATTCTAAGCTTACGCTGCATGAGCTCTTAGAAGCTGTGAATACGATGATTAAAACTGATGGCCGTTTGGGAATCATACTTCCTCCGGATATGTTCAATCAGTTTGTTGAACTTGCTAAAGAAAAAAGGCTCTTCCTTGTCCGTAACACAATGGTCAAACCTTCTCCTCATGCTGAAGTGAAACGGGTATTAGCAGAGTTCTCCCGGTTTATCCGGCCAATTAATACTTCCGTGTTGGTGATCGAGAAATATGGGAGACACAAGTATTCGGAAGAATATATCGCACTCACCAAAGACTTCTATCTGAAGTTTTAAGATAAAGACAGAAATCAGTCCTGGTTGAATTCAATAAACAAACCCTTCAGAAGATAGCTTCAGAAGATAACACCGGCGGAGAATTAAGCTGTGATGCGAGAATTGTTGACCTTTTCAGATCAGCAATTAATTCTTGAGCAGGCTCAATCGCTCCTCATCGATAATTTCGCCCGATCCACGCATTTCATAACGAAATGAATCTGCTTCACGAATGACCCGTTTGATACGAGCCGGAGTCTTCCCATCAATAAACACCAATTGGGCGTTTTTGTACTTTGAGATCATACGAATTGAATATTTGGCACATTCCTTTGCTTCAAAAGTAGGATATTATATTGATTATTACCAATACTAACGATTATATTGTTTTTACTTTTAGTAAAATATTCTCTAACGTGTCAACTGTCTGCGATGCAAAGTTGTTAATTAAAAATTCAAATAAATATCAGACGATTTTTTGCCTCCCTGTGCGAATAGCATAATTTAGTCCTAAAATCTGACGGGAAGAGTTGTGTCTGCCTCCGGTAATATAGTTGAAACACCGCTGATGAAGCAGTATTATAGTGTCAAGGAGAAACATCCCGATGCGATACTGTTATTCAGGGTGGGCGATTTTTATGAAACGTTTGGTGAAGATGCAATTAAAGCTTCGGCAATCTTAGGTATCACATTAACAAAACGCGCCAACGGGGCAGCTACTTTTGTCGACCTGGCAGGTTTTCCTTATCATGCGCTTGATACCTACCTGCCAAAGCTTGTTCGTGCAGGCCAGCGTGTGGCAATATGCGAACAACTTGAAGACCCCAAGCTGGCAAAGAAGATTGTCAAAAGGGGCATAACCGAACTGGTCACACCGGGAGTATCCATGAACGATAACGTGCTCGAGAACCGGGAGAATAATTTTCTGGCCAGCGTTCATATCGATAAGAATATTGCTGGGGTTGCGTTCCTCGATATTTCTACGGGCGAATTTCTCACGGCCGAAGGATCCTTTGAGTATGTTGATAAGCTGTTGAGTAGCTTTTCCCCGAAAGAAGTTCTTTTCGAGAAAGGGAAACACAGGAAGTTTGAAGAACTGTTTGGCAGTAAATATTATTTTTTCACACTCGACGATTGGATATTCACTGAAGATGCTGCGAACGACAGGCTTATCAAGCATTTCGAAACATCAAGTCTGAAAGGCTATGGTGTCAGCGGATTAAAGTATGGCATTATCGCCGCCGGGGCTATTTTGCATTATCTCGACATAACCCAGCATACGCAGCTAAAACATATCTCGAAACTTGCCCGCATCGAGGAAGACAGGTATGTATGGCTTGATAAGTTCACGATTCGTAACCTGGAGTTATTCAGATCGATCAATGAGGGTGCGAAAACACTTTGTGATGTGCTTGATAAAACTATTTCCCCCATGGGCAGCAGGCTTCTCAAACGGTGGCTCAGCCTTCCTCTAAAGGGAATAGCGGCCATTAACGAACGTCTTGATATCGTCGAATTCTTCATCAAACATCCCGATGTCCGGCAGGAACTGCAAACCAACCTGAATCTTATCGGCGACCTCGAAAGGATCATTTCAAAAGTGGCTGTCGGCAGGGTTACCCCGCGTGAGGTAGTTCAGCTGAAAACGGCATTACAGGCAATACGTCCGGTGAAGGAACTTTGCGAACAATCGGGTGAACCGGCTCTTATCAAAGCAGCCGAACAAATTAACCTCTGCAGCCTGATCCGGGAGAAAATTGAAAAAGAAATCCTCCCCGAGCCTTCGGCTCAACTGTCCAGAGGGAATGTCATTGCTCCCGGCGTCTCTGCCGAACTGGATGAATTAAGGCACATCATGAATTCAGGGAAAGATATCCTCATCAAGATCCAACAACGCGAAGCTGAACGAACAGGAATAACTTCCCTAAAGGTATCATATAATAATGTTTTTGGGTATTATATCGAAGTACGTAATACACATAAGGATAAAGTACCGGCCGAATGGATCAGGAAACAAACCCTGGTGAACGCCGAACGATACATCACTGAAGAATTAAAGGATTATGAGGAGAAAATACTTGGGGCTGAAGAAAAAATTTTTACTCTTGAAACCCGGCTGTTTAATGAGCTGGTAGAATCCCTGGCTGATTATATACCTCCCATACAGCTGGATGCTGCTGTTATAGCACGCCTCGACTGTCTGCTCTCATTTGCAGTCTGTGCCCTGGAATACAAATATTTCAGGCCCGAATTAAATGACTCCGAAATTATTGATATTAAAGAAGGTCGCCACCCCGTTATAGAACGCCAACTTCCTGTAGATGAATCATACGTTTCCAACGATATTTATCTCGACCCGGAGCAACAGCAGATTATCATAATTACAGGGCCCAATATGGTTGGGAAGTCTGCTCTCCTGCGACAGACAGCATTGATCGTATTGATGGCCCAGGTGGGTAGTTTTGTCCCTGCCACGAAGGCTCAAATCGGTTTTGTCGATAAAATATTTACACGGGTCGGGGCATCGGACAATATCTCGCTGGGTGAGTCAACTTTTATGGTCGAGATGCTTGAAACGGCAAGCATACTGAATAACATTTCGTCGCGCAGCCTCATCCTGCTTGATGAGATTGGCAGAGGTACCAGTACATACGATGGGATATCCATAGCTTGGGCAATGGTTGAATACCTCCATGAACATCCTTCAGCCCGGCCTAAAACACTTTTTGCTACCCATTACCACGAGCTGAACGAAATGGAAGGTTATTTTAACCGCGTTAAAAATTATAACGTTACCGTAAAAGAACTCGACGACAGGGTGATCTTCATCCGTAAACTGAAACGTGGAGGAAGCGAACACAGCTTCGGAATTCATGTGGCACGAATGGCTGGCATGCCGAAAAGCGTTATTAAACGCGCAAACGAAATTTTGAAAGAACTTGAACAATCGCATAACGAAAAAACACTGGCGCGCCCTATCCCCGATCTGGCCCAAAAGAGGGAAGGTATGCAGTTGAGCATCTTTCAGCTCGACGACCCGGTGCTTAAACAAATACGCGACGAAATCAAAAATACCGATATTAATAATCTCACTCCCCTCGAAGCGTTAAATAAACTTAATGAAATCAAAAAGCTCACAGGGCTTGATAAATGATAAAGGCCGGCCTCACCCAAAAAGGGATTTTAGGTGTTTGGAAGAAATAAAAAAAGCTATATATTTGCACCACCTTCAAGGAATTGATCGATAAAGGTTCTTTAGAATATTGAGTTTAATTAATTACATACTATTGCGGAAATAGCTCAGTTGGTAGAGCATGACCTTGCCAAGGTCAGGGTCGCGGG
>CAZWIU010000120.1:0-11806 GCA_964634105.1 uncultured Bacteroidales bacterium
GCCATAGAAGATACATGGTATGGTAAATTCAGGTACAATTACGGATAATCATAAAGAAAAAATACGAAAGATCAGCATTGAGGCAGATAATATTGTCATTTTTACCATATCATCAAGATACATATATCAGCTTACTGCAAGGGTTAATAACAGTATGGATCTTTCAAATAGAGAAGACATTATTCTGAAATTATTGGCGGGCGGGAACTAACTATTATCGGTGTTAAACTATCATGCCGGCGCAAACAGTCTCATTAGTTCCTTCATTAATGAGGATTAAGCTTCCTGTAATCCTGTTTGTTTTATAAGGGTCGAAAATCAGTGGCTTAGTAGTGCGGATGGTCATCTGACCTATTTCATTCAAACCTGCTTCTTTGTTTATATGATCCTTCTCGAGGGTGTTCACATTCACTTTGAAATTCACCGATTTAATTACGCACCGGGCTTCGTTGGTAGTGTGCCGGATAATATATTTACCTCCCGGGATCAACGGCTTTTCATTCAGCCAGCAAAACATCATGGTGATATCCTGATCCACCCTCGGCCTATCGTCCTCGCCAACGATCATATTTCCCCGGCTGATATCGATATCATCTTCCAGGGTGATTATTACCGATTGCGGTGGAAAAGCTCTCTCCAACTCATGCTTCATAGTCTCAATTGATTTTATCCTGGAAGCAATCCCGGACGGAAGAACAATAACAGGGTCGCCCTTTTTAAAAACACCTCCGGCAACTCTTCCGGCATATCCCCTGAAATCGTGAAACTTGTCTGATTGCGGACGGATAACGTATTGTACCGGAAAGCGAAGATCACTGAAATTGCGATCGTTGGTGATATGTATATTTTCGAGGAGAAACATCAGTGTGGGCCCATCATACCAGTTCATGTGGCCAGAACGTTCTACCACATTATCGCCCTTTAGTGCGCTGATAGGAACAAACCGTATGTCCTGAACATCAAGTTTGTCGGATATATTTTCATAATCTTCCTGTATCTTTCTGAATACTGCTTCATCGTAATGAACAAGATCCATCTTATTTACACATACAATAATATGCGGTATATGAAGCAATGAAGCAATAAAAGAATGCCGGAGTGTCTGTTCAACAACACCGTTCCTGGCATCGATCAGGATAATCGCGGCATTTGCTGTGGAGGCACCGGTAACCATATTTCTCGTGTACTGTATATGGCCGGGGGTATCAGCAATGATGAATTTACGCTTGGGAGTAGCAAAATAACGATAGGCCACATCAATGGTGATGCCCTGTTCTCTCTCAGCCCGCAGACCGTCGGTCAGGAGTGCCAGGTTTAAATATTCCTCGCCGCGGTTTAAGCTGGCCCGTTCAATGGCTTCGAGCTGATCTTCAAAAATGGCTTTTGAATCATATAGTAATCGCCCGATCAATGTACTTTTGCCATCATCGACACTACCCGCTGTAGTAAAGCGAAGAAGTTGCATATTCAAGTACCCGTCCTGTTTTTCCTGGAATTCTGTCATTGTTTATTGGTTGTTGGCTGTTGGGTTTTGGCTGTTGCCCGCCTCCGTCCCGAATACCCGGGACTACGTCGGGTGAAAGCTGTTAGCATTCTACATTACTCATTCTTCATTCCACATTCCACATTCTACATTATTCATTCTTCATTCTTCATTCTTCTTAAAAGTATCCCTCCTTCTTTCGGTCTTCCATTGCTGCCTCCGATCGCTTATCATCGGCTCTTCCGCCCCTTTCAGTGACCCTGGTAGCGGCGACTTCCCTGATAATATCTTCCAGGGTATTTGCTTTTGAAAGCGTCAATCCCGTGCAGGTAATATCACCAATGGTCCTGCACCTTACATCCAGTTCTTCAATCTTTTCAGTATTTTTCAATTTCATGAACGGTGCTTCAGCCAGCCATACCCCATCGCGGTTAAAAACACGACGTTTATGAGTGAAGTACAAATTGGGGATATCAATATCTTCCATATAAATATACTGCCAGATATCCATTTCCGTCCAGTTGCTCAGCGGGAATACCCTGAAATGCTCTCCCAATTTTTTCTTCCCATTAAAAATGTTCCATAATTCGGGTCGCTGGTTTTTAGGATCCCACTGGCCAAACTCGTCGCGATGTGAGAAGAAGCGCTCTTTGGCACGTGCTTTTTCTTCATCTCTCCTGCCCCCTCCCATAGCTGCATCAAACCTGAACTCTTCAATGGCATCGAGCAGTGTAATGGTCTGAAGCACATTGCGACTGGCATTAAAGCCTGTTTCTTCAACTGCTTTTCCCTGATCGATGGTATCCTGTACAAACCTGACAATGCATTTCACTCCGGCTTCTTTCGCCAAGTCATCGCGAAAATCGAGCGTTTCCTGAAAATTATGCCCCGTATCGATATGCAGTAAAGGAAAAGGAACACGAGCCGGCCAGAAGGCCTTTCTTGCCAAATAAAACATTACAATTGAGTCTTTTCCACCCGAAAAAAGCATGGTTGGTTTTTCAAATTGCGCTACAACTTCCCGAATAACATAAATTGATTCCGATTCAAGCTCCCTGAGATGGTTAATGCTATAAATATCCATTTGTAAGATCGATCAATTGGATTAATAACAGTGTGAATAAAAAGTTGTTTCGCCTGGTAAAGATAAGAAATCACGATTGTATGAGAAATACGTATTAATGCTTAGCTTTTCTAAGAACTAAAACACATTCACCCGTATTATTATGCTTCAATTTGGTTGCGAGAAAATAAAAACCTGATAAACTTACATTCATTTTAAATGAAAGTGATAAATCCCTTAAACAACATGCTAATTATCGGGGCAACATACAATCAGAGAATAGTCCTGTTGTATCATTCTCAAATCCAAGATTAACGGCTTTGATGGCATCCGAACACGCTTCATTAAATCTTTTCATTTTGACAAAACATAATGCTCTCAGATAATATAATTCTCCTGAATCCTGATTTAAAACAAGGGCATTGTTTATGTCTTTAACAGCATCTTCAAATTGTAATAATTGATAATAAATCATGGCCCTTTTATTCAGCGCTTCTAAATTATCGGGTTGCGCTTTTAAGATATAATTCAAATCAATCAGTGCGCGATCATACCTGTTCAGTTCAAAATAAATATTTCCACGCATTTTATATGGCAATATGCCCAGTTGTTGATTCGGGTTTTGAATAATTCTAATCAACATAACCAGTGCTGACACAGTATCCCTGATTTTTAGTTTTAATTCAGCCATATGATAGAGAGTCCCGGGATCAAAGGGTGTTTTCTTTAATACTCGTTCAAAATCAGAGATAGCCTCATGCGGCATTCCAGTCTCCTGATAGCAAATACCCCTATTATAAAAGATTGAAATATTAGTTGTGTCAACTTCGAGATAGGTGCTGAAATCGTCTAATGCTAAAGAAAATTTTTCATTCCTCATGAGTGCATATCCTCTGATTGCATATGCTATCTTATCATTTTCTCCCAAAGAAAAATACCTTGTTATTGTATTGATGGTAGAAAAATATTTCTCAAGGTTGTTATATAATGACCCCAGCTTTAAAAAAGAGAATGGTACCGGGTTTTCACCACTAGTTGATTTTGCATAAAAATCGATTGCTGACTCAACATCATTCAGATATTCAGAATTGAGGCCTTGAATAAAATAAACAATGGATAATGCATGGTTTTCCTCGATCATTTTAAGCGTTGAAAGAGACTCTGCATACTGCCCCGAGAAAACAAGACATAATGCTTTATAAATCATTGCTTTATTTATATCCGATGTGGATATATAATCTGATGACTCAAGTAATTGAAGTGTCATTTTAAAATCACGATACTTTATTGTCCAATCACTATAATCATATAATAGCATTTGATCTATCTGACTCATCAGTTTGAAAGCGTGTTGTAAGTCGCTAATTGCGTCGGAATAGTTTTCCAAATCGATGTTCAGCGCTCCCCTGAGAAAATATGATAAGAAGACAGTTGAATCACATTCAACCATTCTGTTCCAGTATTCATAAGCCTGTTCCGTCTTGTTTAAAGTTAAACAGATATAACCGCTCAATAAATAGCCTGGAGTGAATGCCGGATTGATCGCATTGATAGATTCCAGACGATGCAGAGAAGCCTCGTATTTATATTCGAAATAATCAATCAACGCCAGATAATAGATTGATTCAACAAGACCAGGATTTTTTCTCAACGCCTTTTTCAGATACTGTCTGGCATGAACATAATCATACTGAGATAGAAAAAGTCTTCCCAAACCATAATACCCGAAATATATATCCTTATCTATTCGAACTGATTTTTTAAAGGCGACCATCGCGTTCTGATGGTCTCCCAGACTTAAATAAGCTTCGCCCAAATAATAGTGTGACAACGCATTAAAATTATCTAACATGATGGATTTCTTAAAAAGAATAAGAGCATCAGCGGGAGTCTCTAAAACAAGTGTACAAAATCCTTTCAACAGGTATAATTGCGCTGATGCTGAATCAATGGCTATTGCTTTATTGATATCAGACATTGCTTCAGCTACATATCCGAGATTAAGTTTCTCTATTGCCCTGTTTGCATAACCGGCAACATCATCATTATTAATATCAATAGATGACAACCAGATTTCTTTCTGGTAATCAAGGTTTATGACTTTATCAAATTGCGGCGATTTGCTTATTTCATTGAAAGAAATCTGCGAATACAGGCAACTACAGGTAACAGAAATTAATACCGAAAGACCAAATAATTTTCGCATTAGCTAATAATTTCTTCTTCGATGTTAATATAGTCTGATTGTGTTAAAAAATGAACACCTGAAAAAGAAAGTTTTAAGGTAGTAAGCTTGATGAATAAAAGAAAAATGATAGTTCCCATTAGAAAACTATTTTTAGTATTGTATCAATTAAAGTTTATGACTAAGAATATTGTTACTATTTTTTAATAACTATTTTACTGCTGAATATTGAATTGACAGCAGATATAGTAATAATATAAGTTCCCTGTGACAGGTGCATCAGGTCGAGTTCCCTGCCTGTATTGCCATTATAGCTTAAGAAATCTTTATAGATGATCTTACCAGATAAATTAGTCACAAAAATATCAGCCGGGTATTCTGAGGGCAGAGGTAATTCAATGGTGAATCTTCCCTTACTAGGATTAGGGTAAATCGTATAACCTCTGAGCATATCCGGTTGTTTTTCTGAAATTGCATCCGGCCGCTGTGACGTTGTCCAGATACCACGACCATGCGTGGCAATTACGATCATATTATCCTGTATGAACATCTGCCACACAGATACTGCCGGAAAGCCATTGTTGGCATAGTGCCAGGTTGCGCCATTATCAAGGCTTTCAAAGATCCCTATTTCAGTTCCTGCCCAGATAATATTTGTATTCATAGGAAATACAAGCAGGGAATATACAATTACGTCAGGAAAGCCGTTCTGACTTGAATCGCCAACTCCAAACCGTGTGATATCTTCCCAATTTTCCCCGAAATCGGTTGTTCGCAGGATCTTTGCTTTATAATCGATGGAAAACAGCAGGTATGCAGTTCCGGTATCGACCGGGTGCGTGGCTATAGAAGTCAGGTATCCCAATTCCTGTTCCCTGAAGAGATTTACTTTTTTAAAAGTAAGGCCATAATCTTTCGACAGGAAAACATTCAGATCGGGGTTTTCATACATACCTGCACCTGCCCAGACCACTGAAGGATCGGCAAGGGAAACTTTCACATTATGTGCGCTGGTCACAGTTCCTGTGATAGTCCAGCCGCTGTCGATTTCAACAAGTTCCCACGGATAGCGGCCTACACAGAAATTAGTGTGCCTGTATACACCCTTGTCACCTACGGCAAAGACCAGGTTGGGATTAACAGATGAATTTGATAAGCGTGTTATAAATGGCCCGCTCCCTGTCATCCCGTCGGTGGCATCGGCCCAATGCTCCCCGCCATCGGTTGATAGCTGAATGGTATTATAATAAGACGATGCCAGGATCCATTGCGGATACTGAGAATGCCAAAGGGCTTCAAAACCATCGCCTTTCAGCCTGTCGGAATATTCCGATGCCGGACCGGCAGGCTGACCTGCCGGCGACTGCCAGGTACCATTATCCTGCATACCTCCTATAAACTCTATAGCTCCGGGTTTTTTGGCGATGCCATAAAATTGTGTTGTGTTATACCCGTTTTTAATCTGCTGCCATGTGAGACCTTTATTATCCGACCGTCCTAAGCCTCCGTCGTTTGCCTCGACAATGATGTATTCCTTATTCACATTATCGGTAACGATTATCTTCATATCGTGATGATCGACATGCAGATTGCTGTTCCGATCTTCATCGGCAAGGACAGTAGTTGAGGCATTCTGTAATGTAAGAGTACCATACGTAATGTTAATAAGCGATGCCGGAAGATTGGCCGGCTGCCAGGTTTTATCCTCAGGCAACGTGGGCCACAAAAAATACAGCATTCTGAAGTAATGCCCTCCGTCTTTTGCGATATCCGGGCTGGGTGCCGCTGAGTAATCAACAGCATGAATAAAGATATACTCCCGCCCGCCAATGTCGTCGTTGAATTCACGTTCTATCAGATTGAATCCCCCATCCCTCTCCTGATCGCGGAACGAGACCATTACCTGTTTATTATTATCAGTATCCCATGCCTGGAATGGAACCGTTACATAATCTTCATAATGGTAATCGGCAGGCGGAACCCCGGCCCCTTCGCCTGCGGGCACAGTAAAACGATGCGCTTTTTGTTGTATACCGGGTCCGAATCGTATTTCGATACTAGTAAAATCTTCTTCTTCAACATCGGCATCCTCATCAATACCTGTTGTTAAACCACCCCGCAAATACAATCCTCCGAAATTAATGAACGACATAAATGAACCTGTACCAACTGTATCTACCCTTATTACCTGGGGATCGGACAAACTGGTCGAATTCTCAAATTTCATACTTCCCAGGTATACCCCGCCAATAAATATTTTGTATTTATCGAAAGGATCAGCCTCGATGACATTGTTGAACCAGCCCTGTGGACCATGAAAATTGATGAAAGAATTATTATAATCCTTATGCTTATTCCACGAAACACCACCATTCGGTGATATGTAAACATCTGTAATTGTCTGGGGCGCTTCAACACTTGTAAAAACATAGTTAGTATCGGCAGGACTTACTGTTACAGAAAACCGGTACCCTGTTCCAATGCCATTATAAGCATCGTTCCAGGTTGTCCCAAAATCGTATGATTTAAGAATACCCAGACTGTTAACGCCGGCATAAAGAGTCCTTGGATTAACAGGATTACTTTCAAGATCCTGCACAGCATAGCCTGCATAATATACGGTATCCCACAGAATCCCTCCGTCGTATGATTTAAAAATACCTTCGTTGGTAGCAACCAGCACAATATTGGCATTGTCGTTATCCACCAGCATGTCGTTCACCCACCGGAAAGCATCGCCGGTTGTGGATGATTCGAGTATCTGCCAGGTTTGTCCGCGATCGGTACTCCTGAACAGGCCATTGCCCGAAACCATGCCATAACCGCCATACCCTTCGCCTGTGCCTATATAAATAACATTATGGTCGGAAGGCGCCATAACAATTGAGTTAGTGGAAAGGTTTGGCAACCGTTCCGTAAGGTTTATCCACGATCCTCCACCATTGGTTGTTTTCCAGATACCGCCGCTTGCAGCCGCTGCATACCAGGTATTATGGGTGGGATCGTCGGGGTCGATGAGGACCTGACGGGTTCTTCCTCCTACATTTCCAGGGCCGCGCTGTTCCCAGGTATAATCTACCTTTCCAGATTTAGTACATCTGTTTATTGCTTTCTGTAATTCGTTGAACTTGTAATTCGTTTTATACCCGTTCTTCGTTGAACCGATTGAAGTGGTAATTAATTTGAAGAATTCGGCATATCCTTCCGGTTTGTCATAACCCTCTTCTTCTTCCTCATGATCCATCCAATCTACAGTGTTGGTTATCTTCTGATAAATGATGACAACAGTGGTTAATACCAGAATGATCACAGATAGTATTATTAATTGCTTTTTCGAACGCATAAGTCTCATTATTCAGTATCAGCAAAGTTTATTATAAAAATATATTCTAACCACAATGTTCACCATGATTTACACCATGGACACTATGGAGACTATTCTTTATATTCATGGTGGCAATTTTTGATTTCCATGTCTGTTAATTTCTCTTTTGATCGCATTCTATAGTTCAACTACACACCCCCTGAAATACCCCTCTCAAGAGGGGGACAATGGGGGTGTGTTTCAATTGCTTAATTTTTTATCATTCTTCAATGTTGACATAAATCCAGTAACCCAATGCCTAATGCTTTATGCACATCAAGCGCTAAACCGACAATTTTATGAGCTATTTCATTCTCCGTCAATCTAACTATAATTTTAAATTAAAATATTAAACCACAATGTTCACCATGATTTACACCATGGACACTATGGAGACTATTCTTTATATTCATGGTGGCAATTTTTGATTTCCATGTCTGTTAATTTCTCTTTTGATCGCATTCTATTGTTCAACAACACACCCTCTATTGTCCCCCTTATCAGGTAATTGCCTAAACTAAGGACAAGAGATATTGTAAGTCTTTCGTTTTACTCACCCCACATGATATTTTAATAAGGCTGATTTTTGTTCAACCCCTCTCTCGTGAGAGAGGGGTGGCGAAGCGGGGTGAGTAACGATACTTCTCTATATTTATTCCTCTTTATAAGCAACTACCTTCTCGAGAGGATGATTATAAGGATTATGTATTAAGTATAAAACTTTTTAAATATATTTAATAGTATTCACACTATTTCAATTATCCATCACCTATAGTTTAATGGAGTTCGAGCTTTTAACCTGGAATATTATTAGCTATTTCGTTTTAAATCAATTTATAAATTAATTTTCAGAATAATCTTTTAGTACTCCACATTTTCAAACCCTGTTTTTCGATATCCAAGGATAAGTATAGAATCGATTGGGGCTTTATACTCATCATAGAGACCGGCACGAATAAACAGTATATCCTTAATATAATCGCTGGTAAAGGCCATATCCGGATAGAAGTATGTAGCCAGATCATAGACAAAATCTGTAAGTACGGGATTTGTGGTTATATATCCGTTGACAGATACATACCTGACATTGTATGTGTTGGTGCTTATCGTTTCGAGCTGTTCTCCCATATTAACTGTAAATGCAGTATCGGAATAAGGAGCTCTCACCCGTATGTCACTATTATACAGTTGGTCAATTATGAGATATCCCTCCCTGTTTGGATCGAGGGCGGTTACCAGGTCATAGGGATCGAGTATGTTGCCTTCGATATCGCCTCCCTGAAATTCAAAAGCGATCCAGTTATCGGCAAACAGGTTCGGGTAGCCTTCCTGGTATTTCTTTTCATCATTATCGGAACATGAGATCAGAATGAGAATGAGAATAACCGGTATGGATCGTAATCGTTTCATGCTAATTCTTCTTTTTCCAGATTACTGCTATTTCAATGCCATCGTTCGGAGGATCCATTAATCCGACCGTCCAACTCAGCGCTGATCTTGTATAAGAACCTTCTGAAGCAGAATATCTGCCAAGGTAACCTTCGCCCGGCAGCAGGATCAGTTCATTTTCCCCGAGATCAACAAACCTGCCCGGCATGCTCAGGTCGTAATACCCAAGGACTTCCTCGCATTCATATAATCCACCCTCATATTTCTTCTTCACTTTCGATTCCATCTCTTCCCACAGGGTACCTGTATAAGTCCCTGATAAGTCGTTATTGCTCACATCGAAATGTGTGACGGCTACAATCCTGTCGGCAGTATTTGACAACCCGTCGGAATTTTCAGCATAATACCTTATAATATATACACCTGTTTTCGAAAGATCGACCTCTCCGCTGGAGGATACGGCCAGTTCTTCGCCGTTGGCCTCAGCTGTCGCTCCCGGATCGGTAAACTCAGCCGTATCGGAACGGACAACGGAGATAAATTCACCTCCTTCAAGTGTAAATTCGGGCAGGTACGAAACATGCGAGGCATCGTCGGTAGTGTACCATTTATCGCAACTACCGGTTATTGCTGCGCATATTATAATACCATATATAATTGTCTTCCTCATTCGCTGGTTTCAGGTTTTGTGTCCCACCATACTTTTTCCCACACCGGCTTCGGATCGGGAGTGTTAGGATTCCCGATAACCTCAGACTCAGGGAAAATCAATCGCTTCGGGAATCGGCCACTGGTTACATTGTTCACCGATATAGTAAATTCACCGGGCTCATACAGGTTATTATCAGGCAATACCTGGCTTACTGAAGGATAATGGGTTCTGTTATGCTCGAAGAATGTTTCCAGGCTCTGGATTCCTGCCAGAGAAACCCATTTCTGTACAATAATAGATTTAATGAATGTTTCCAGGGGGCTTCCCTCGGTCGGGAACCTGTACTGATCGTCAAGATATCCTTCGATCAGCTGAAGCTGGCTCTCTAATGGCATATCCGAAATAGAAAGCACACGCAGATACGCTGAGGTAACGCCATCATCATACATTTCCTTTGCCTTGCTGTATGAGCCAAGGTTATAACGCATCATTGCCTCGGCCTGCAACAGGCACGATTCGGTATAGCTCATCAGATACACAGGTGTTGTTGCCAGCATGATGGGCTTTGAATAGCTTGAACTGTTTGTACCGGCAGGCTCATCGGGATCGTTATAATTTCCCTGAACCAACGATTTATGCGCATTGCCATCGTCAGGCAGGAAGAACATGTGATCCAACCTGTCATAATCGCTGTTATCTTCGAGGTAGCTATGCAGCGTCCTGCTCATGACCAGGTTAGGATTGTTACCATACGATATCATTTCTGTTTCGTAAAGCGGGTTCCGGTTACCCGACTGGTCCATAAAAAGGTCAAATGTTGCATCCTGTGAAAGAAATGCTGCCTCCTCCTGGTATAACTTTTGTATTCCGGCAGCCGCAACTTCGGGCCGTACTTCCGTTTGCCGTAAATAGAGTTTTAGTTTCAAGGTATTGGCAAATTCACGCCATAGATCCATATCACCATCAAAGATCAGGTCATTGGATCCCGGATCTTTTAGATCTTCTATATCAAAATTTTTCTGCAGTGCAGTATCGATGCGTACGATCAGGCTGTCGTAAATATCCCGGCCATGTTCATAATGAGGGGTTAGATTTGTTTCACCTGAAAGCGCTTCGGAAAACGGTATCTGATCGTACAGGTCGGCCAGCACCTGGAATGTGTATGCCTGCATCACCGTGGCGATCAAGTAATAGTTCCATTCTCCCTCAGCCTTCGATTGCTCCCTCACATATTCGAATGCCTTTAGCGCTCCTGAATAAAGTTCGCCAAACTGATTATCGTCGAAGCTGCTGCTGTTAATATCGTATGAATCGATACCGGCGTATTGTGTCGCCCCCAACGATTGCGTCCAGTGTTGCGACCATAAAGCGCCCAGCACCTGGTATTTACCTCCCATGACATACATTACCGAAGTAATTCCGCTTGGTAAGACCATTTCATAATCTACCTCCGAAGGATTATTCGGGTCCTGGTTTACATCAAGCCAGTTTTGGCAGGATGTAGCGATTATTATCAAGAAAAGAGATCCTATTTTAAATTTTCTTAACTGCATCAATTCATATTGCATTATTCTGTAGGATACAAATGTTTAACCACAGAGGACACCGAGTTAAACACAGAGATTTCTATGGTTTAAACAAATGTTCTTTGAAATATTTTTATGCTAGTT
>CAZWIU010000121.1:0-11553 GCA_964634105.1 uncultured Bacteroidales bacterium
TCTCGTTTTTTCTTCAAATTTACAGAATTTGGTACATTAGCGGATATACATATAAGAAAAATAATCAGATTGTTGCGTATATGTTAAATATTCATTTATCCGGCTGTTAGCCAGAAGCCGAATGCCAGGTGCCAGGTACTAGGTACTAGGTGCCAGGTGCTAGGTAATAAGTGCTAATTAGCCAATAGCCAACAGCCAATAGCCAATATCCATTATCCATTCAGGTTTTATTAAACGTCTGTTATTCAGTAAGCATTGTTACTCCTGTTAAATTGGCCAGATTGTTTTTCAAGAAAGCATAGGTTATTTTATCCACTTTGCAATCGATAAACTGGACTTTTTTCATTTTCCTGTTGTTCTTAAAGAAAGTATTAATCAATGTTGCATGTTGAAATTTAACTTTTGTAAAGGCACAGTTCTCAAAAGAACAGTCTTCCAGGGTGCCTTCGAAGACTGTATCGGCAAGCTGTGTATCAATAAAAGAAGTGCCATTCCACACAGTATCAGTCAATGTATTTTTCTCCAAACCTCCGGATTTAATTATCGCTCCGGTAAAATCTGCACCGGAGAAGTCGCAGCCGTATATATAACTATGTGAAAATTCAGTTTTTTTAAGTGAGCAGCCGTTGAATTTATTATTTGCTATGTTTGAGTTCTGGATATGGCTGTTACTGATGTCGGAGGCTGAGAAGTCACAACTGTCAACATTATTGTTCCGTAGCATAAGACCCGCCATTTCTGATCCGATAAACTGGCAGCGCTGCATGTTTGATGAACTGAACTTTTCATGCAGATTTTTTAACCCCGAGAAATCACTATCCACCAAATTCAACTTTGACATATCCCAGCTGAGTTTTTTCTTCTGATTTTCAGTCGAAAATTCAGCGGATTGATTTGTCAATGATTCATTGGATGCCATTTCGGTAACAGAGGATGGAAAATTATCTGAGAAATAGTTTAGGTCAACACCCAGAATTTCAGCAAGTCGATTAAACGTAGTGATGTCGGGCATCGATTCTCCCCGTTCCCATTTGCCAACTGCCTGTGCGCTGATGAACAATCGTTGAGCAAGCTCTGCCTGAGAAATATTTATTCTCTTGCGTGCTTCGGCAATTTTATTGCCAATTTTTTTTGTTTCTAACATATGTACAATTTTAACTATTTATGATGAAACAAAGGTATTTTGAAGCATGTAGTGAACCAAAAAATATCCTTTACTTATGGTAGTATATAGGCTACTTTTAGTTTCATTTTACAACTATTAATATAATTTTTCACTATTGTCCGGTTAAATTCAATGTTTTTTATATTTCGTACCTACGGCACTTTTAAGCTAATTATAATTGCCTCTTCTATAAATATTTAGTACCTACGGTACTTTCCTTTAGCCTGGTCAGAGGCTAATTATCTGTAGAAAAAGTCACATACGAGAGTTTGAGCCCCGCAGTTGGCGATATATCCTTATTCTCTTTAAATTCATCGGTTGAGAAATATTTAATCTGACAGTAGTGATTGGATATTAAATATTGGCTATTGGCTATTGGCTATTGGATATTGGCTATTGGCTATTGGCTATTAAATATTGCATAAGTGATAATTTTCCTTTTTATGTGGCAGCAAACTTTTGATCATAAGCAATTCGGGAAATAAAATCTATCTATAATTGATTTCCTATTGCTTTACATAACGATACTATTTTCGATAGTCATACATCAGGCCAGAGTAATCTTTCGCCAGAGGGCTTTTTACCGAGAAATGAAAAAAGTTGCTCACAGCGATTTCAGAAAGACAATTGTTTATCCCGAAGCATCGGGCGTTAATGGGGGTTAGCCAATCACCTCATCAACTTAATATTCCAGGAAATTAAATAAATACTTACCTCCTGATTTTGCCGGATATTTTTTTTCTATATATCTTACGCCTCTTTTTAAAAAATATTTGTCATCCGTTAAGGGTTGATACTGACTTAAGCTTATATACTAAACAATTCTCAACCATATAAAAAGAAAATCATGGACAATCAGAAATTTGGAAAACTATCCTTCCGTGAAAAATTTGGTTATTCCCTGGGGGATGCTGCTGCCAATCTTGCATGGAGGCCATTGATGGCTTTTCTCCCAATTTTTTATACCGACACATTTGGTTTACCTCTTGCCACAGTAGGATTATTACTAGCTCTAACACGTTCCTTTGATGGGGTCACTGATATTATTATGGGAACCATTGCTGATCGTACACAAACCCGCTGGGGTAAATTTAGGCCATATTTACTATGGACTGCAATACCATTCGGTGTTTTGCTTGCATTAACATTCACAACTCCAGATTTTGGTCCAAAAGGAAAATTAGTCTGGGCATATTGTACTTATGTTCTGCTTACACTTGCCTACACTGCTAATAATGTTCCTTACTCTTCGCTTTCAGGTGTAATGAGTGGAAGTATTAAGGAGCGTACTAACATTTCATCGTTCAGATTCTTTGGAGCATATCTTGGAGGCTTAATTTCGATCGGGTTTTTGCCCTATCTTATAGACTTTCTTGGTAACAAGTTAGCTTCAGCAGGATCTGCGAAAGAAGAAATTGATGCTGTAGGATATCAGTATAGTTTTTATATTTTGGCAGTATTGCTCGTTGTATTCTCTTTAGTTGCTTTTGGTTCAACTAAAGAACGCATAACACCCCCAAAAAAGCAAATATCAAATTTTAAAGCTGAATTTAAGGAGTTAATTAAGAACCGTCCATGGGTTATAATTCTCATCGTTGGATTCTTATGGGTCACATATAACTCAATCCGGCAGGGAGCTGCTGCCTATTATTTTAAATGGTATTTTAATAAAGAAACTCTTGTCGGTCTCTTCTTCATCGGAGTAATTATAGCTTCTATGATCTCTACATTTATTGCACCTGTTTTAACTGGTTACTTTGGAAAAAAACGTTTATTCATTATCGTAATGATTGTCAGTGGATTATTTACAAGTGCAATTTATTTTGTACCACAAGATAATATTCCTTTATTTTTCACATTTGGTATTTTAGCAGAGCTCGCTGCTGGTATAATGCCTGTGCTATTCTTTGCGATGCTTGGCGATGCTGCTGATTATTCTGAATATAAAAACGGTCGAAGAGCAACAGGTTTAACATTCTCAGCCGGTACATTTGCAATGAAATTTGGTGGAGGTATGGCCGGTATAGCTATGCTATTTGTGCTTAATTTATATGGTTATCAGCGTAATCCGGTTAAAACCACTGAGATTGTAGGAACTCCCGTTAAGAAGGTTCTGAAAATAGAAGTTGATACATTAATGAATAAAGCAATTACAATTAGTCAGGATACTCTGGCAATTGTTGACAGTGAACCTAATGAAGTAGTACAACCTGCAACTAAGACAACTAAAGATTTTACCAGAGTAATAAGAGTTGTTGAGCAATACGAACAAAAAGGACGTGAAATAATTCACACAGCGCAGTTGAAACAATCAACAAGAGCAATAATAGGTATCAGGCTAATTAACAGCTTCTTACCCGTTATTTTCATCGTACTGGCAATACTCGTTATCCTGATGTATCCTCTTACAACTTCTAAAATGCAGGAAATAGAAACCGAACTGAAAGCCCGCAAGGAAAAGGAATAGATAATAATTTACATTGAAAATAAAACCTGGCAGAATAGTTCCTGCCAGGTTTTTTTTGGACACCTCGTCCAATAACCCTTAATACGTATTACTCCACTAACCTGAATGTGCCCCTGGCACAATCTTCTGAATTGCCACCTATGTAGACAATAAAATCGCCTGGTTCAGCCTTAAGCTTCATATCGGATCCATAAAAAGCAAGATCAGAACCGGGTAGTTTAAATTCGATCTCCTGTTTTTCGCCTGTATGTAAAAACACCTTCTTAAATCCTTTTAATTCCTTAACAGGACGAGTTATACTCCCGACCACATCCTGAATATACAATTGGACAGTCTCGGCACCATCATAATGACCTGTATTGGTCAGCTCAATGGAGACTGTAAGTGTATCCTGTTCCGTTATTTCCTGCTTGTCTAACCGCAGATTTGAATATCCGAATGTGGTGTATGACAATCCATACCCAAAACAGTATGCCGGTTTGTATCCGGCGTCGATATAATGCGACGTGTTGCCAAGGGAGGTCTGGAATGCCCTCACAGGAATGCTGTCCAACGGAATAAATGAATGCTCATTCGCTGGCCTTCCGGTGGATTTATGGGAGTAGTAAAGGGGTTCCTGTCCCGACCTCACCGGGAAACTTACCGGCAATTTTCCTGAAGGATTATATTTTCCAAATAACACATCTGCAATTGCAGGTCCTGCCATTGTTCCAGGATGGAATGAAAATAGTATCGCATCGCACCATGGCTCTATGTTTGTTATCGCAAGTGGCCGGCCAGCCATTACGACTGCAATTACCGGTTTCCCTGCCTGTTTAAGTGCCTGTATCATTTCAGCCTGTTTCCCCGGGAGAGTAAGATCGGCCCGGCAATGTGCCTCGCCCGAAAGAATGGATTCTTCGCCGACAATAGCCACAACAACATCAGCCAGCCTGGCTTTCTTAACTGCCCCTAAGAAAGCAGATTCGTCCTTATCGCGTGAGTAACAGAGCGTTTTTTCATAGACTACCTTCTCAGCACCAAGCATGTCAATTATAGCCTTCAGCGGGGTTATGGAGTGTCTTTCTTCCCCGTCAAAAATCCAGGTTCCAAGTTGCTCATAGCCATCGTCAGCCATGGGCCCGATAATTGCTATTTTTCTTATGGTTTTTGATAATGGAAGAATTCCATTGTTATTCCTGAGCAAGATTAACGACTGGACTGCAGTTTCTTTTGCCAGGGCCAGGTGGGCAGAATCGAGGTGCTCAAAACTTATGCCTTCTTTAACATACGGATTATCGAACAGTCCCAGCTCAAATTTCAACCGGAGTACCCGGCGGACTGCATCATCGAGTAATTCTAAACCGATTCTTCCCTCCTGAATTAATTGCGGAATATTTTCCAGGTAAACTGAGGCTACCATGTCCATATCAACCCCGGCATTCATTGCCAGTTCAGCGGCATTTTTACGATCGGATGCAAAGCCATGGTTGATCATTTCCTGTATGGAAGTCCAGTCGCTAATAACTAATCCGTTGAATTCCCACTTATCCTTGAGCAGATCACGGACCATGCCCTTATTGCCAGTCATGGGTATTCCATTAAGATCGTTAAAGGAAGTCATAAAAGTAGCAGCACCGGCATCCAGGGCAGCTTTGAACGGTGGCAGATAAACATTGTACAGCGTCTGTTCAGACAACTCGACTGAGTTATAATCGCGCCCTCCTTCGGCCGCTCCGTATGCTACAAAGTGCTTGGCACAGGCGGCAATCGACTTTTTATCTGCCAGGTCGTTCCCCTGGAAGCCTTTAACCATAGCTTTGCCCATCACTGAACACAAGTAAGTATCTTCCCCGAAACTCTCTGCAATACGCCCCCAACGGGCATCGCGCGACACATCTAACATGGGCGCAAAAGTCCAGTGAACACCAACACTGGCTGCCTCAGCAGCAGCAACAGCCGTACCCTGTTCAATAAGCTCCGGATTCCATGTGGCAGCCATTCCCAGCGGAATCGGGAAAATGGTTTTAAAACCGTGAATGACATCACGTCCGACAATTACCGGAATTCCAAGGCGCGATTCTTCAACAGCGATTTTTTGTATCCTGTTTAAGGTAGCAGGGTTAACCTCGTTGAGGATGGATCCTACTTTACCCTGCCGTATTAATTGTTCTACTTCCGGCCCCGACCCACTTACCTGGTTTAGCTGTCCCAGCTTTTCCTCAAGCGTCATTTTCTTTAATAAAGAATCGACCCGTTCTTCAACAGTTGACGATACAGTAGAATGTGATTTACATGAGTTCATGAGGCAGCTTATAATAAACAAGGATAATATCAAGTTAAAATTAAATCGTCGGACATGTTTATCAGCATGTATACACACAACCCCATTATACCCCTCTTGAGAGGGGGATTCGGGAGGGAGTGTATGAAATCCATGATTCTCTATAATTTCTTTTAGTGTTGACATATCATATAGTATGTAGATATTTTATTCATTTTTTAACAAGTTTTACCTGAACCCTTTCCATCAGGAAGGAGTAACCAATAGAATTATTTGAAACGAGAAAAATGGCCGGGCGTACTATTACACCCGACCTATACTAACTAATACCCAGTATTATAAATGATTGATGTCCACATGCTGAGTGCACCAAAATATTTTAAAGCATTAATCTTTCTAAACATAGTAAGCAACTTTTAATATCCCGGATTTTGGGTAAGAATTCCTCCGGATAAATCAATTTCGTTTTGAGGCACCGGGAATAGTCCATTTTTAGCCGGGTCATAGCCTTGGCCGGCTAATACTGTAGCCGCATCGCCCCATCGAACGAGATCGAAATACCGATCGTACTCAAAAGCCAATTCCAACCGGCGTTCTAATTTTAAATCGTCCATTGTGGCTCCGGTTAACGGATCCAACGATACCCTTGCACGTACCTCGTTAATCAACGCGTCGGCATCGCCACCTGCCCCGTTAAGAGCACATTCGGCACGTAATAAAAGAACATCGGCATACCGGTAAATTATAAAGGTAGCTTTCACCCAATCACCAGCTCTTTGCATCCCCAGGTAATTAGTATATTTTTTTCTGAAAAAGCCTTCGTACCCATAAACATCGGTAGCATATGACAAAACTCCATCGATTCTTTGTGATCTGTCATAAAGCGTTTCATCGAAATACTGTGCATAATCAGTCATCGTTTCATCGGCAAACCAGATACTTGCATTCAGTCGGACCATATCGTCTGCAGCAATATAAGCATCAACCATTTCCTTTCGGGGTTTAAGAAATCCCCATCCGCTAACAATCGCATCGTTGCCGGTTTGTTTATCAACAAAATTCCGTATGCCACAAAGTTTTATATCGATATTATACAGCGAGGTAAAATTGTTCCAGCTGCCATTATCACCGGTGCTTATCGGATTCGTGCAAAAGATGACTTCTGCGTTACGTGGGTTGGTATATGAAAAAATATCGCTATAATTACCTAATAGCTGAAACTTACCGCCAAGTATAACTGTATCTAAAGCAGCGGCAGCATTAACATAATCCTTTTTCCACAAATATATTTTTGCCAGCAACACATAAGCTGCGTCATAAGTCATTTTGCCATTAGCAGATTTTCTTTTCACATAGGGAACATTCGATTTTATGGTATTGATAAGTGAGTCGAGTACTATGTCGGCAGAAATTCTGACACCTTCAACATTATAGGTCGTGTCTTCCGTAAAATAGGGAACATCGCCAAACAGCCTGACCATATCGAAATAGAAATAGCTCCGTAGTATTCTGGATTCAGCCTTCACTCTGTTTACATCTTCAGAACTGTATTCCCGGTAATCAACCAGCATCTGGTTGACGCTTCTTATTCCCCTGAAATTCTTTTCCCATAAATACTGTGGAGACAACGAAGCTGAATTCAGCCGGTCGAAATGTTCCATTTCTTCGTATTCAACCCTGTCGCCGGCCGCGCCGCCACCGGTATTAACGTCGCCCGAAGCGCAGTTCAGGGCAACCCAACTGGAGGCACCCCAGGGATACACATAGGTAACAGAATTATAGGCTGTTGCCAGAGCCAGTTTCATATTGTCGATAGGTTCTCCTTTAAGATTATCGGGGCTGTCCATTGCAACAGGTTCAATTTCGAGCCATTCTTTTCCACATGACCATAAAAGAAGTGCAGCCACTGGAAAAGCTAATATTATTATATATCGTATCGATTTTATTGTTTTCATATCAAGAATTTTTACAATTCATTTTAATTAAAATACCAGGTTTAATCCGACAATATATGATTTGGGACTAGGATACATTGAAAAATCAACTCCGATAGAATTTGCATCGTTGTTTCCACCAACTTCGGGATCGTTGCCCGGGTATTTTGTAAATGTGAAAACATTATTGGCAGAAAAATAAACCCTGAATTTCTGGATCAGCGCTTTGCTGGAAATCTTATTCGGAATGGTGTACCCGATGGAGAGTTGTTTTAATCTTACATAGGATCCATCATAAACCCAATAATCACTTGCTCTTTTATTATCTCCAACTGTTTCAGCAGAAAAGGCACGAATACCGTCGTTGGTAGATCCTTCGCCCGTCCATCTTTCGTCGTACATGTATACCGGCCTGTTGTAATAAGCCCTTTCGGTTCGCGGGAACAAGTAGATCTCATTACCGACTACACCCTGGAAGAACATTTGCACATCGAAATTAAAGAATTCAAAAGTGGCATTCAACCCGAACGTAAAATCAGGATGCGGGTTTCCTATCATTGTTTTATCGGCGTCAGTTATCTTACCATCGGGTATCATAACCACTTTGCCGGTTGAATCTAACGAAGCGATGTCTAATAATTTAATGTCTCCTGGTTTTGCTTTTGGCTGCAGAATCACAGAATCAAGTGTTCCATCTTCATTTTCCAGAACGGTTACATGGTGATCGATATCATCCCAATTTTGAAATACGCCGCCTGTTTTAAATCCATACAAGTACCAGACCGGCCTTCCGACCTCAAAATTGGTAACGGTTTCCCCCATTATATTTGCACCAGCAAGTTTTTTATAGGTGCTATCATCCAATGAGGTAACTTCGTTATGCAGATAGGAACCATTTATTCCAATGTCGTAAGTAAGCCATCCAACATTGTTACGGAAGCCAAGTTCCAACTCAAACCCGTTGTTTTTTATTTCTCCTGCATTCACCGTTTTGCCTTCTCCTTCCGATGCCAGAACACTTGTTTCTAACAAAAGGCCCTGGGTCTTTTTAATAAAGTAATCGGCAGTAATGGTTATTTTATTATTTAATAAAGCTAAATCGAGTGCTAGATCGGTTTGAACGCTTTCCTCCCATCTTAAATCGGGGTTACTAACACCGTATCTTTCCAAGCCTCCGGAACTGTTAAATCTATTCAGATCTAAATATTTCCACCTGCCAAGGTCATTGCTTCCATTAACGCCATAGCTTACACGTAATTTGGTTAAACTAACAACAGAATTCTGTGGAAAAAACTCTTCGCGGGAGATCACCCATCCGGCAGATATTGAGGGGAAATAACCAAATTTGTTATTTGGCCCGAATTTAGAAGAACCATCGGCCCTGAAATTAATCGTACCCATGTAACGCTCATCATAATTATAGCCTAAACGGCCGTAATACGACAAGAGCCGGTCGGTACCTGTTTCACCCCACATGTTAACTTCATCCATATACTTTTTAATAGGATAGTTGTTAAACACTAACCACCTTGGGTCGGAAGAATAAAGCCCTGGTTTAGTCACTGCATATTGTAAGTTTGTGTATTGAAAAATGGTCATCCCGCCTAATACTGACATATTGTGTTTACCTATTTGTTTACTATAGGTAATATAGTTTTCATTTTGAACAGATAACCATTTATAGGTCTGATAGGTTAAATTTATTCCATTGGTCAACGAATCCAGCACACCATCAAGAGGATCGCCGCCGTCGTCTAACCTGTCGTTGGATCCGGGAATTCTTTTTAAATCGTTGCTCAGATAATAATTTCCTTCCCAATTCGATTGTAATGCCTGCGCCAAATCCATATCAAAACCAACATGTATTTTTAGATCTTTAATTGGCTTTAAATCAAACCCGGTGCCGCCAACCAATTTATCCTCTTTCCATTTATCGTGCCTGCGGGCTTTGATTGAAGCCAGCGGGTTTGCATTTTCCCCGGCAACCAGTTGTGAAATTGCATAGTATCTTCCGTCGTCATCTTTTACCAGGTATTCCCGTTCCTCAGCGGACAAATTTGCAAAGTCGCTTAGCGAATCTGCATATACGGGGGTTAATGGGTCAAGGCGTGTAGCAGAAGTAACATCACCACCAAACCAATCATTTTCACCAATCCAGGTTCTTTGTTTATGCGTATAGCCCACATTTGCATAAACACTGATCCATTTTTTGGGAATCATTGTACCATTATATCTGAAATTGTACCGATCGAAATTACTTTGGTCTCCGCCGATGATACCTTGTTGATTAAAATAGCCACCTGAAAGGTAGTAATTACCGGTTTCAGAACCGCCTGAAAAAGAAAGGTTATGATTTGTTATGGGAGCAGGGCTAATCAATTCTTCCATCCAATTTGTACCAACCCCCATATCTGTTCTTGAAGAAGCATTGCTTGCTGTTTTGAGACCAGTAACACCTTCCCACCCTAATTTATATACTCTCCCATTTTCATAAATGTATGGAAACTTTGTAAAGGAATTATCTATCGCTGCAGGATCGGTAACTTCAGTGACAGCATCGGTTCTGCTGTTATTTACCCTTTCCCAGGCATATGCTTCCTGATAATAGTTTATATATTGCAGGGGGTTCATTAATTCTGTATAGTGCGAAGCATTTTGAATTCCGTAATATCCATCATAGGTAATTTCGCCGGCTCCTTTTTTGCCTTTTTTGGTAGTAATTAAAACAACCCCGTTTGCTGCATCGGAGCCATAAATAGCTGCCGAGGCTGCGTCTTTTAAGATTTCAATTGATTCAATATCGGTTGGTGCAAGATAATCTATTCCACCGGTTCTGATGCCGTCGACAATATATAGCGGTTCTGCATTGCCATTTGTTCCTGCCCCCCTGATCTGAACTTTAATATCTGCCCCTGGGGAACCCGACTCCTGTGAAACGAACACACCCGATGTTTTACCTTGTAAGGCCTGTTCTACACGAACATTATGTGTACTGGCAATTTCATCTGCGCTAATTTTAGATATTGCCCCGGTTACCAGGCTTTTCTTCTGGGTGCCATACCCGACAACAACAACCTCATCAACAGACATTATGTCTAAGGACATTTGCATATCAATTGAAGTTTGAGTACCTACAACAACTTCCTCTGTCAGATACCCTACATATGTAAACACGAGTACGGGTTCTGCCTGCCCTTCAACTGAGATAGAATATTTGCCGTCTAAATCGGTTATAGTGCCCGTCGACGTGCCTTTAATCTGAACAGTGGCCCCGGGAAGTGGCAAACCATCCTCCCCGGTCACAACACCGCTGATAGTACTTACCTGCGCATGTACCATAGTAACCAGCAGTAAGAGTATAGATGCTAGCAATAGAAATCGTTTATTCATAGTAGAAAAAGTTAGGGTTAATATTAATTGAATTAAAAGTATGATCTTATTATAAGTTAGTAAGAAAAACGGATACATCAAATACTCAACAATACTACAGCAATACTTCTACACTTTATAGTTATATTATTGGCATTTAGCGGATTAAATAATATGGATGATTTCATAACCGGTTTCTTCCCGTTTACTTCAGCACCGGAGCATGTGTTCAACAATAACTTTCCGTCAGTTGTATCTGATCTGTTCCCGTTGGAGGGTACAACACCATAATAGCATTCTCCGAAGTTCATACGCCAGACAAGAAGAGTCGATTAGTTGTGGAGTTGTGGAGTTG
>CAZWIU010000122.1:0-11430 GCA_964634105.1 uncultured Bacteroidales bacterium
GTGGTGTGAGAGGACGGCAAAGCTTATTTATGGAACTTTGCCTCCTACTTTAATTGTTTATTTTTTACGAATTATATTCTATGGTATTCTCAAAAAACAACCTTGCTCAATCTTTCTAAAAAATAAGTATTTTTGATTTACTAACTATCCTTTAATATAAGGGCAAAAATATATCATCATGAAAAAACCCAAATTATCTAGCTGTCTATTAATTATCTTCCTATTTCTATTTAACAATCTTAACCTATCAGGTCAACATCCGATATCATGGCTTAGTGATTTCACAGGTGATATGAATACCGGGTCTTATACCTATAAATACACATTTTCTTCGGTTGATAATAAGGCATGTAAAATAATGGCCGAGGAACAAAGGACTGATAAAAAGGGAGCTATAGCCACCAAATCCTATATTTTCTATATTCCAGATTTGGACCCTTTAAAAATAACTTATAAACCTTCCGGTTCTGCTATGCTTGTAACATTAGCCACCAAGTCGTCACAGAAATTTATTGCCGTATCAGGGCCCGGTGGACTGGAGGAATACACAAGTTCAGCTATCATATATCTCGATGCAGTTGATAAAGCACGTTCTTTTATTGATGCCATTAAAGCACATTCTAATGAATGTGAATCGTCTGAACTCAAATGGTCAAACCTCCCGGAAGCTTTTGATTGGTTGAACAAAAACATTGGTGAATCGAAGAATAGCGGTACTGCGGTTAAACAATCGTTCAGCAAAGGTCAAAAAAATTATCTGGCCCAATTTAAGAATGAAACAACCGATTCCAAGGGTATAACAAAAATACAGAATTATACATTCGACTTGAGTGATATTAATCCGAAAGGAATACTCCTTGAGATTTCAGGTAAAACTATCAAGGTTGTTGTTCCAGTGAAAGAAAACGATTACCTTATCCAGCTCAGTACTGAAAATTCGGGTATTTCCTATGCAAAAGAGCTCGAGATTTTTGTTGATGAAATAGATGCAGCAAGAAATATTATCAATGCATTGATCTATTTGACAACCAATGCTGAGCCTGAAAGAAAGGAGTGGAATAGTTTTCCGATGGCAAGTGATTTTGTTAAAGCGAATCTAAAGGAAATACCCGTTGGATCTGCTAAGATCGCCCAAGAGATCACATTTGAGAGCGCTTCTTCAGGAAAAGTTGCTTTCAGGACAGTTGAAACAGATTCAAAAGGCCTGCAAAGTGAGGAAGAGAATATATTTTATCTCAACGATCTTGAACCGGGAGTCAAGCTGAATGTTTCATCGAAGAATGCATATATCGGTATCGAAACAAAAGATAAAGCAAAATATATTAAACAGATCAGCAAAGGGAAAACTACAGGATATGCTGCTTCGCTAAAAATCTACGTCGACAATATTGATCAGGCACGCAATATTATGACAGCGTTGGAATATGTAATTAAAAACTCTTCCACAGGAATAGCAGAGTTTAGTTCAATACAAAAAGCGATTGACTGGTTGAATAAAACTCCTGGGGATGTAACGGTCGACAGCAAATCGTATCACCAGACCATTCAGTTCGATGCTGCTCTTGAAAACAAAATGGATATTAATATAATTACTTCTGAGAGCTCTGGAGAAGGCATAAATGAGCGTTTTGAGGTTTATCCCGAAGACCTGTCGGTTGAAAATCTTAAAGTTAAAGTGTCAGGTAAAAAACTTTATGTGCCGATTTCAACAGGGAAAAGCAACTACATTAAGGCATATAAAGGCGATGTGCAACAAAACTATACCGATGAAATTGAATTTTTGTTTGAGGATATTAATATAGCCAGGCATTTTATTTCTGCGATGAAATGCGTTCATGATCAATCCGTAATACCTGACAGAAGTTATAAAAGTAAGGACGCAGCCTATGCATACCTGACACAGGCAATATCCTCTGTTGAAATTGCCGGTAAAAAAGTTGAACAGAAGGTTGAACAGGTTGAGTCAAATTCATGTAAGTTAACCTTTATAAAGACAGAAACCGATTCTAAAGGAGTTGTTGTTGAAAACAAATATGAATTTATTCTAACCGATATCGATAAGGCAAAATCACTTATAACTGTAACCTCCAAGGATCTGAAAATCAATCTTGTTACAAAGGATAAGCAGAAACTAATAAAACCATACAAAAACGGTGAACCCGGCAGCTTTATCTCTGCTATTGACATCTATACTGATGATATACTGACAGCAAAAAAAATACTGGCAGCTTTTGGCGCGCTTATCGAGAATTGTAAATAATGAATGAGTTACCTGTAGTAGTGAGACAATTAAACATGTTTATTTCCTTATTAATCAAAATTTTAAATACTATGCATATCCGATATTATCCACGATATAACTTTTTAACTACTTTGTTAATATATGCTTCACTTTTTCTGATTATTACCCCAATATATAGTCAGAAGCTTCCTTCGGAGAAGGCTGAAGAATACCTTAGATCAAGAGGAGAAGTATACTTTAAATTTATCGCACCACCAGGAGAAATTCAGAAAATAATCAGAATAATATCGGTTGATAATGTAAAAAACGACACTGTATTTGCTTATGCCAATGCAAAGGAATTTTCCAATTTTATAAATTTTGATATTCCGTACGAAATACTTCTGCCTCCTTCCTATCAAAATAAGAACAACATTAAGATGAGTGAAAATATCTCCGATATGATGGCTTGGGACAGCTATCCTACATATATGGCCTATCTTGATATGATGACCTCATTTTCAGACAGTTACCCCGATTTGTGTTCATTGCATGAGATAGGAACTTCGGTTAATGGCAGGAAGATCTTATTTGTCAAAATCTCGGACAATGTTTCGGAAAAGGAAGCAGAACCCGAATTCATGTATTCGTCCAGTATGCATGGTGATGAGCTCACAGGCTTTATTTTAAACTTACGACTCATTGACTATTTGCTCACAAATTATAATACAGATCCCTTTGTAAAACGACTGGTTGACGGTGCAGAGATCTGGATTAATCCGCTTGCTAATCCCGATGGCACTTATTACGGAGGGAATAATACTGTAAGTGGTGCAACAAGGTATAATGCAAACTATATAGACCTGAATCGAAATTATCCCGACCCAGCCGATGGCCTTCACCCTGATGGAGAGGCATGGCAGGCAGAAACAGTTGTAATGATGGATTTTATGAAAGCACATAATTTTGTATTCTCAGCAAACTATCATGGGGGTGCAGAGGTAATGAATTACCCGTGGGATAATTTCTACAGGAGGCATCCTGACGATGCATGGTTACAATATGTATCGCATTGTTACGCCGATACCGCCAAAAAATACGGAGGCTCAGACTATTTCTCCGATGTTTCAGAAAACGGCATAACCAATGGATATGACTGGTATGCTGTTGCAGGAGGCAGGCAGGATTATATGAATTACTACCGGCATGGCAGGGAAATCACAATCGAAGTGAGCGAAGTGAAGCTTCCTGCTGCAAGCAATTTACCCTCCTTCTGGGATTATAATTATAAATCGATGTTGTATTATATCGAAAAATGCTTGCATGGAATCAGGGGAATAGTTTCAGATTCAGCTACTCATGAACCTATCAGGGCAAAACTTGAAATTCTGGATCACGATGCTGACAGTTCACAAATTTACTCCGATATAACTAACGGAAATTATCACAGGATGATTGCTCCCGGCACCTGGGACCTTCTTATTACAGCTCCGGGATATAAGAACAAAGTTGTTGAAGATGTTACTGTTGCCAGTTATCTTTCACAGGTTACCGTGAATGTAGAAATGACTAAAGGATCGAATCCGGAAGGAACTCAGCCAGCCTTCGGTGATAATTTACCCGTGTTCAGTGTTGATCAGCATAATGTATTGAGAATGTTACTACCTGTTAGTGGTGACTTGTTGCTTTCAATTATTAATATCAACGGGAAATGCGTTTATATAAGTCATGAATATAAAATGGCAGGTACATCAGAGATAAAACTTCCAATTGAAAACCTTGCATCAGGTATTTACCTTCTCAGAATCTATTATAACCAGAAGGTCTATACGATTAAGATGAGTAATAATTCACAAATGTAAGGTTCGATAAAAACTTCAACAATATAAACGTTTAGTCAAACTTTAGCAATAAACATGCAAAAAGGGATTTGATCCATAATCGAGTTCCTAATATTCTTCATCTTCCGATTCTTCGCCTGCAGTAATTGTACCAACCACCCTGAATTCGGTACGCCTGTTTTTATTCCGGCCTGCAGGATTATCAGAACCATCGGGCATGAAATTAGGAGCTATCGGGCGTTGTGCTCCATACCCCTTGGCAATCAGTCTCTTCGTAGGAATACCCTTGGTGATAAGATATTTAACAACATTATCGGCTCGTTGTTGTGACAATTCAAGGTTATATTTACTATCACCAATACTATCGGTATGAGCACTTATTTCGATGATGAACTCAGGAGCACCTTTAAGAAGCACCAGCAAGGTTGTATCAAGAACATTTTTATCTTTCTGCGTCAGGTCGGCACTGTTAAACTCATAGTAAATATTCTCGAGGACAATAGGTTTATCTGTAAATACATTAACCCAAGTAGGCGGCATTTCAAGCGTATCAGAGAAATCAAAGAACTGTGTTGAAAGGTAGTTCTTGCTATCGAAATACTGGAATCCCTCCATTCTGAATTCATATTCTTCGTCGGGTGAAAGGGTAAAATAAAACCTACCATTCTCTCCGGTTGTGTAACGATCGAGGAAAATATAATCTTTCGTTTCTTTATCCTGAATATAGAGGGCTACTTTTGCATTATTTAATGGCTTGACACTTTTATCAGGGTTCATGAAATCAAAGTTGGAGAGGTCTTTTTTTCTTCCAAAGCGATCTGCTTCAAACGGATAGATTACACCGGTAACCGTGATACGTATGAAATCATTCCAGTGATAGTAAAGGATATTATCACAACAGGTTTGATCTGTCGGTGAAAAAGGACGGTTCGAAACAAGGAATCCATCTTCCTGCTTATGACTTACTGTGAAGTATAGATCATCAAAGCTTGAATTAATAGGATAGCCTGTGTTCTTAACATCACTCCATTTATTTCTTTCTCCGAATGCATTGAAAATATCCAATCCTCCAATACCTGGAAGTCCTGTTGAACTGAAATAAAGCCTGCGGTTAGTGAAATTATAGAAAGGTGTCATTTCATCACCTGCTGTATTAATCTTACTGCCTGCATTCCGGATTTTGCTATATAAATCTTTTTCTTCATTCCAGACGGTATACCAAATATCAAGACCTCCTTTTCCTCCAGGTCTGTCAGAAACGAAATAGATAATTTCACGATCGCTTTGTGCGGTGCGTCCTAAAGCTGGCTGAGTACTTGTATAGTTAGGATCGTTGATGAAGGGAGGCAATTTTACCGGTTCGCCCCATATTCCTTTGATACGTTCGCTGCGATATATGCTGCATACTACCTTTCCCTGCCAATTTTTCTGGCAACGGGTAAAATAAAATCTTTTCCCATCGCGCGAGAAAACTCCATTGGTTGTTTCCACTCCGGGGATATTGAATGATCCGGGCATGAGTTCACCACCTATCCAATCCATGTCTTCTTTCCATGCCCTGTAAAATTGCCTGACAGGCATCTTCGCTTCAATATTCTCCGTACTGAAATACACAAGCGAATCTACTTTAAGTGAGGAATAGATAAATGAACGGTCGTCAACAGGAATTGGGGATGCCTCGATGTGCGGGCCATTCACAGTAGAATTTAACGGGTTAATGGTAACATTCAATGAATTCTGCATAATAAGTTTAGCGGTATCACAACCTGATATCTCATTCTTAACCAACCTGTTTATTTCCTGAGCATCTTTCTCGAATTTATAATCACGTTTGAATTTGTTGAATTGATTAATTGCTTCATCATAGTTACCTGTAGATTTAAGCATCTGGGCATAATAAAATCTTGCCATCGGGTATTTATCTTCAGCATGTTCACACACCAGTTTATACAGTATTTTGGCCTCCTCATAATTGCGTACCTGCCTGTTCAGCTCGGCAAGTTTATAATTAACATCGCTGTTATTAGTTCTTCTTTCCCTGTATTTATCGTAAAAATAGATAGCAGTAAAAGCATCTCCACTCCTTTCCGAGTTTTTAGCAAATTTTAATAACTGCTTTGGAGAGTATTCATCAATATTTGAAAGCTGGCCTTTTGTAACGGGACTAAAAGCAAGCATGATGACAATAATATGAATATACTTAATACCTTTCACAGGGAATTGAATAACTATTTAATACTGTACTAATACTCCGGTATATAAAGGAAATCTCAAAAGCGCCAGTACTTCCCAACGATTCGCTATATTGACCAAAATTCATATCATAGCACAATCCGATATCCACTCTGTTGATCATAGTTCCCAGACAAAGTGCAAGTGTATTAAGGTCAGATGTCAGCCCGTTCCTGAGGTAGGCGCCCGCTGTAAATTGTTTGACAGCTGATCTGTTTCCCAAGAGATTAAATCCGATGTTGGATCCGAGCATCGTCATGGAAATACTTTTCTGAACATATAGGAAAGATGGTTGCACAAACAATTTATCGGAAATATTTATTTTGATTCTTGTATCAATTCCCAACTTAATGGATTCTTTCTCCTCTCCTTCCGTAAAAGAAATGTTCGGTTTATTCAAATGTGAAACAGCAACACCGATTTCAGGCTCAACCAGTTTAATGCTTTTTTTCCAGTGCAAACCCAGATTGATATCAGCATATCTTGAGCGGTCTTCAAAACTTGTTTCACCATTTGGTAGACTAAAATCACCTGTATTATAATTCCAATTGCCCCAACTGTCGACTGATCCAAAGACGTATCCGGCCTGAAAACCAATAGAGATGAAATTCTTATTGAACTCCTTCTGATACGCTAATGAGGCAAAAATCTTATTGAAATTTAATCCTCCAATTCCGCTTTCATCATTCACTACAAATAGCCCGATACCAATTTTTTGATGTAATAAATAAAGCCGAGTATCAAAACTGACAGTAGTTGTCCTATAAGGATTGGCTGTGGAAACCATTTGATTCCTGAAGTTCCCCGCGAGTCGCCAATCACCATTAAAATTACCTGTATTGGCAGGGTTTAATAAAAGTGAGCTATATTGATACAGACTATAATGAATTTCCTGTGAATAGACGGAAGGAGATAGAAACCCAATGATGCAGAGTGCAGTCAGGGTGACACTCAGCTTTACGTTATGCAATCTAAAACGGGAAATAATTGACATACGTTTTATTAAATCTTTATGAAATTAATTATATTTTATTAAATATCAGCATGCAGTTATTGACAATTGATATTTTTCAATCTTTTTTTTTCTTTTTATAACTTTAATATAATATTTTTAATGAGATATTGTCCAGATTAGACAATAGATAAATATAATATATACCTCATTCTGCTGCATATGTATAGTACAGGAATAAATAAATTCAAACCCGGATTATACCGGTTGGTATTTTTGCTCATGGTTTATTATATTCCGGTGTCGCTATATTCACAGGTTAATGCTGATTTTTCAGCCGATGTCACAACAGCATGCACACAAGTGCCTGTGCACTTTACAAACTTAGGATCTTCCGGTGCAGGTTTTTCATATAAGTGGTATTTTGGAGGATTTGGTACTTCAACAAGTGAAAATCCAAGTTTTTCTTTTCCTAGTCCGGGCGATATTACTGTCAGCTTTGTGGTTACCAATACAAGTACCCTCGAAAAAGATTCGATCGCGAAAATAATTACTGTAGTACTTACACCAAATGCAAACCTAAATATTGACTCAACCAATGCTTGCGTGCATGGCAGAGTCCTTTTTACGTCCACCTTTTCCAGAATTGACAGTACTACCTGGAACTTTGGTGATGGAACATCATATAACAGTTTTAGTTCCTATAATTCACACATTTATAATGCCAACGGAACCTATCCGGTTACTTATATAACTTACTATCAGGGATGCTCTGATACTTCCAATTACATAATTCATGTCAATGGCCCTGTTGCTAATATTTTGATTTCTCCTGCAGAAGCATGTAAAGGAGCGCCTGTTGAATTTACCATGGTACCAATTTCAGGGGTTAGCACATTTTCATGGGATCTGGGTGAAAGCGACATACAATTTGTAAATCCGGCCAGTCATAGTTATAATACAAAGGGAGATAATATTATTAAGCTTACTGTTACCGGCGTATCAGGAAGCTGTGTCATAGAGGATACTGCGCATATCTATCAGGTCACAGCTTCATTTACTCCATCGGAAGCACGTTGCGAGCAGCAATTATTAGTATTCAACAATACATCAATTGACAATGATGAAAATTACTGGGTTTTCGGTAATGGTAATACCAGCCTTGCCGAAGACGGCTCATCGATATATAATGCCGGAACATATACTGTTTCTTTGAGGGTTGAGAATTCTGCGGGTTGTGCTGACTCAACAGAACAGGTTATAGTGGTAAACGTACTTCCTGAAATTCAACTCATGGATGAGCCTTTGATTTGTCCTGGCGTGCCTACCATTTTAAGTGTTTCAGGAGGAGATTCAGCATCGTGGTTTCCACCTGAGGACTTTGATGATCCTCATAGTTACCATCCTTCCGTAGCTCCGGATAGTACAACCACCTATTTTGTTACAATAACCAATACTACCACACATTGTAGCAATTCCGGACAAATCACAGTGAACGTACAACCCGGTTTCATTCCAGATAAGATTAGTATGATGGCCTCAGACGATAGTATCATTATTGGTGAGACAGTGCTTGTCACCATTTTTGATACACTTGGAAGAGATCTTTCATTTACATGGACACCCGTTGACTGGATTACTTGTGCCGATTGCGATTCTGTATTTCTTCAGCCGCTGGAAAGCACAAATTACACGCTGGTGATCTCTGATACTAACCAGTGCTTCAGCTCCGAGTCATTTGAAATAGGTATTGCAGTTCGGGAGGAATATCGCATCGGGGTACCTGAAGCATTTACACCCAACGGTGATCAAATAAATGACTTTATTAAAGTAGATGGCTGGGGAATAAAACATCTTATAGAATTTCGTATTTACAATCGTTGGGGTACAGAGGTATTCTTCACCGACGATGTTAACCAGGGTTGGAACGGATATTACAAAGACAAGCTCCAGAATATAGATACTTACTCGTATGTTATTCGTGCAGAAATGTGGGATGACAATATTACCACAAAACAAGGAACATTCAGCCTTTTAAGATAGACCAGATATAGTTTTACTGAACTTTAGTTGATTTATTTTTATATTGCATCAGTTCATTGTGATATTTTCGCACAATACCTTCTTCCCTTTCCAGTGCACGTTTACGGAATGCTTCGTATTCAGATTTTAGTTCGGTAAGATCATTCTTGGTTTGAACCGTGATAACATGACTTCTTTTATACATCAGAACAAATATTATCAAAGTGAATGCAAGCCCTCCTATTATAATCCAAACAATGCCGTTATAAGCTGCTTTATCTATTGGAATTCCCAACAGGTTGAGTGTATTTTTCTCTTTAATGGCAGACGTGAGTTTACCATTAAATGTTGCCAGTAAATTGTTAAGAGAATCAATTTTTAAATCCTTCGCCTGAACTTTTTTTTGAGTATTAAGAAGCCGATCCTCTAAAAGCTTCATTGAATCTAATACGTGTGTTTTTAACCGAGTAATCCACCATCGCTTAACCATTTTATAGTCTTCATAATCGGAAGACTGTTGATAAACATAGTTAAACTTGCCTTCTATATCGCTCTTTTCAAGCGAAAGTTTTTCAGGGGCCTGCTGCGAATATGTATATTGATGATTTGGATTAAAAATTAATAAGAAAATCCCCAGGCTGAAAAGTTTAGTTAGTTTCATGATGCGAAGTTTTAATTTATGTTTTGTGGCTGTATCATGTAACGATATTCCTCTCTAAATGTTGCATTTCATTACTGTTTTAATAACATGCCTTTATAAATTAATTTGTCTTATTGAATATCGCTTAGCAACATTAGACGATATTGTGCAACAATCCGGCTGAAACAATAGGAGGAACATTATCTGGAAATTATTCTCACAACTCCTGCATCAGGCTTTATGAAGTCATCTTTCTGATCAAACCGAAAGAACCTGCACCGGTTAACTTATTGAATTGATGATCCGATAACTATTAAGCTACCATATCTCACCTTTAATTTAAACCGGGCCGGTAAGTATAGTCTGGTCGATTTTTTGACCTGCTGTAAGTAATGTTGGTCAACATGTATAACATCTTTGCTTTTTTTCGAAACAAATCTATACCTGTCTACGTATATGATGAAACCTTTCCAAATCCAATCTTTGCCTACCAGAATAAATACCGGGTATTTTTTACTCGAGGACGATAAATGGTGGTAGCCGAAAAACCTGAGAGTAGGCAAAACAATAATATCATTAATTCATGAAAAGAAATATCTATTCAATTTTACTGGCAGGATTAGTGCTGTTGGTAAGCTTAAGTTCATGTAAAAGAGAGTTGACAGGATCGCTTACAGGAACAATTATTGACTCACAGACGGGGTATGGAATGAGTAATGTAAAAATCAGTCTGACCGACGACATGACCGTTACCAGTGGAGACGATGCAGAGTATTCAACTTTCACACTTAGTGATGGAACTTTCCTTATAAGTGATGTAAAAGTTGGTACATACAGAATGATTGTAGAGACAAATGGTTATTTTCCAAGAATTGTTTCTGATATCGTTATCAGTGAAGGTGAGAATTATGCCCCTCAGCAGACCATTGTTGAAGCTCCTGAAAGTGGCAGTTTCAGAGTTATTCTTATTTGGGGTGAATCACCCTACGATCTTGATTCACATCTGACAGGCCCTGATGGTCTCGGATCAAGATTTCACGTATATTACTCAACAGATTATAATACCGATTACAGCGTTGATCTGGATGTTGATGATACATACAGCTATGGTCCCGAGACAATAACGATCCATAGTTTTAAAAACGGAATATATACTTACTCGGTTCATAACTATTCCGATCAGACTGAAACAGGCGGCCAGGGAATATTTTCATCACCTGCTATTGTTGAAATTTATGATGCTTCAGGACTGGTTGAATCATTTATCGCACCAGCTTTCAGCGGTATTGGCAATACCTGGAGAGTATTTAATATTAATGTAAGTGGAAGTTCAGTTGCTATTGAACCGGTCAATACATATGTAGTAGCTGCTAGTTCAGGAGATATGGAAGTATTCAAAAGTACACAGAAACCATCAATGGATATTACAGGCTTTTAAAGCAGTATACTATTATCTATGGATACAAGATTAATTAAAGTAGGAGGCAAAGTTCCATAAATTAGCTTTGCCGTCCTCTCACAC
>CAZWIU010000123.1:0-11409 GCA_964634105.1 uncultured Bacteroidales bacterium
TTAATGCTATCCGAAATAAAATACTTCACAGACTATGCGCTGTAATAAAGAGAGGTACTCCTTATCAGATGGAATATCAACTTGCATAAAAATATTTCAAAGAACATTTGTTTAAACCATAGAAATCTTTGTGGTTAAAACATAAAGGACCTCTAAAAACCTCTTCTCAATATATTCTATTTTGGAAGAAATTTTTCCGGATCAACTCTCTCCCCGTTCTCAATAACCTCGAAATGCAAATGAGGGCCTGTAGACAAACCGGTATTGCCTGAAATACCTATCGTCTGACCTTTTTTCAGTTTATCGCCTGCCTTAACTGATATGCTCTTCAGATGAGAGTAAATGGCGTTTACCCTTGGGCGTGCGGTCGTTTTAGCAACTCTGGCAGGTCGGCGACAAGACCCAAGACCCTAAAAAGAATTTTACCCTGTGCCAAGAGCATCCCGACTAGCTTCCCTGCCCGCCAAGGCCCGGCAGGCGGGGCTGTCGGGATTCCCACCTGCCGGATGGGCAGGAATTCGACTTACCCCCGATAACTCTCGGGGTCATATCATGATATTCATGAAAATTGAGTCTCATTAATAAAAGATTGAATTTCTATTAATTATATAACAGGGCGGGGGTACGTAAGAAGAGTTCGTACTGAATTTTAACAGCGAAAAATAATTATAGACAGGGATTATTGATATCTTCATTCAATATTTTGCATGATATGTCGTTCGCGGAAAATGTAGAAAAATACAAACCTGGCATCCCGAAAAGGCATCTCCTGCTTATTGCAGCATTTATCTGGCTTATTGCCGGAACGATGCTGTTTTATCGGGGAGCAACCGAGTTAAATAGCATTGGTTGGAAACCTTGTTTGACCATCATCTCCCTGGTAGCAGGTATTATTTTTTTCTGGTTGCTTTTTTTCAGGATATCTTCAAAACATATCCGACGTATCACTTCGCTGGAGATACTCAAACCCTGTGTGTTTTCATTCTTCAACTTCCGGAGTTACCTGCTCATGGCATTGATGATTACGATGGGTATAACTGTACGCAGACTCCGGCTTATAAGTTATGTGTCCCTCTCCTATTTCTTTATAACGATGGCCATACCATTGATTATCTCATCAATCAGATTTTTATGGGCGTGGATCAAATATCGTGTTATTGTCAGTCACTGAAGACTTGCGTTAGAGTATGGGAATGTTATCATTAATTCTCAATTCTTTATTGCTTCCAATATCTCCACTGTTGCGGTTGCACCCACGCGGGTACATCCTAATTCCTTCATCCTGAGCAGTTGTTCCAAGGTACGAACTCCGCCGGCTGCTTTAACCTGAATAGTCGGTTTTGAATATTCGCGCATGATGGTAACATGCCTTTCCTCCGCACCCCCTGTACCATACCCGGTGGATGTTTTCACCCAGTCGACATCAAGTTCATTGCATATGCCGCAGGCCTGAATAATTTCATCGTCCGTAAGATAACAGTTTTCAAAGATCACCTTCACCTTAACATCGTTGCTATGTGCATATTCGACCACAGGTTTAAGATCGTCAGCGACATAGGTATAATCGCCCGATTTCATTTTGCCAATGTTCAACACCACATCGAGTTCGGCAGCTCCGTTGGCGATAGCTTCCTTTGCTTCTTCCAGCTTAGTATGCGTTGTGGTTGTGCCATGGGGAAATCCTATGACAGTTGTAACAAGTACCGGGCTACCTTTTAATATATCTGCTGCCAGGGTAACATCCGACGGACGAACACAAACTGAAGCTACCTGATACCTGGATGCGATCTTACATCCTTCAATAATATCCTTATCTGTCAGGAATGGTTTCAGCAGAGAATGATCGATCATCAGGGCAAGTTCTTTTTTTGTTTCCATACTGTTTTGTTTGTATTAAGAAGAGAGTCGTCAGGAATCAGTCTTAAAGAGTGCAACTAGTATAACGTTATTATGTTTTTTATATTACCTCATTATTAGTATGTAAGTTACTATTCCCAAAACAAAAAAGCAATATGATCAGGATCTATTTACTCTTTCGGGTATCATAATTTTCTTTTGAAAAAAAAATAAATACGATAAATTGCCACGCATTTAATCCGATGATAAATGGCATCGCTACAAAAAAGGTTGGTTAATCGCAGGGCAGATCCATTTCGTGATGACAACTACAATACGCTTTTTAACGAACTGTATACGCCGCTGTGTCGATTTGCCATGAAGTTTGTCACAAATAAGGATGTAGCAGAAGACATTGTCCAGGATCTGTTCGTATATCTCTGGGAAAATTGGGAAAGATTGTCGGGAAGTCCAGCGATTAAATCGTATGCCTACACAGCCATAAAAAACAGAGCGCTGAATTACCTTAAGAAAGAGTTCCTCAAAGAAAGAGCAGAAGACCCGTTGGAACTTCTTTCAGACAATCAAGAGCACAAATTACCAAATCCGCAGGAGCTCATTGAAAATAAGGAATTAGAAGCGATCATTGAAAGAGCGTTGGAATCATTACCTGCCAAATGCCGGACGGTATTCACACTTAAACGATTCGGTGACCTCAACAATAAGGAAGTAGCTGAACAGCTGAATATATCTATAAAGACCGTAGAAAATCAAATGACAATTGCCCTCCGGAAACTTACAGCCTTTATTAACGAACACTGGGGCTTAGCCATTCTGATAGCTGTAAATCACCTTATCTTATTCTTTTGAAAAAAACAGGATCACCTCTTTAGGGGTAATCACCTTGTTTATTGTTATAGCATAAAAATAACCCGCCATGTTACATAATTCAACTATTGATTTACTCGTAAAGATCCTCAGCGGGAGCGCAAATGCAGAAGAAAAACAACTCGTGGATACCTGGTTAAACGAGTCGGAGAATAATCGTTTGTATTTCGATAAAGTAAGGATACTTTGGGAGCGTTCAAAGCATACATATAATCATGCGAAGTTTGATGAAGCAGTTGCCAAAGAAAAAATCCGCTTACGAATCAGCGGAAAAGAAACAAGAGCCAGAGTATTCAGAAAGCGAACCTTGATTTCAGCAGCTGCTTCCATCATACTTCTGCTGGGGCTTGGAATATCCTACCTCTACTTCTCCGGATCGGGTGACAACCGGTTGGTTGCCTATAACTCAGGTGATCGTATTCAGGAGATCATACTGCCCGACAGCTCTCATATCTGGCTCAATGAAAATAGTACTCTCTATGCACCGAAGAAATTCTCTTTTAATTCAAGGAAAGTAAAATTGGAGGGAGAAGCCTATTTTGAAATCACCCGCGATGAGTCCAAACCTTTTAAAGTAAAGGCAGGCAATACTATTATTAAAGTACTCGGAACATCGTTCGATGTAAAAAAGGAAAAAGAAACCGGAAATATACACGTGGTTGTTAGCAGCGGCAAAGTAGCTTTTTACAGAGCCTACAGTCTGGATAATGATATTGTGCTTACCCCGGGCACAAAAGGCATATATCATGCTTCAAACGGGGAAATCATAGCATCGGGTAATACAAACCAGAACTACCTTTCCTGGAAGACAGGCAGACTTAGTTTTTACGATACCCCTCTCAACGAGGTTTGCGAAATACTTAGCGAATACTACAAAACAAGTATTACCACAAATCTGAATGATTCGGGATTGGTGTTGACCGGTACTTTCGAAAATGAGGACCTGGAGCAGATTTTAAAAACCATTGAACTGACCTTCGATGTTGAATTCACAACGAATAATAACACAATACTTATTCACGATTAATATGGGTTTGGCTAGCTATTATTCCGGGAGGGGAAATATACTATGAACAATAAACACCTGGCCATATTGCTGATATTACTATTCACGCATCTTGCCACCATTGGGCAGGTGGCTGAAAAGTTACAGCAGACCACTGTGAAATTCAGCCGGACAAACATGACTGTTAAGGAGGCACTTGATGAGATGAACAAGCTGCCCGGGATCAGTATTGTTTATAACAGCACCGAAACATTTCTTAAGATAAGCGTCATTCTTCCAAAGCATGCAATCTCCGTTCAACAGGCGCTGGATGAGATCAAATTGCAGGCACCTGTGGAAATACTGCTGAATCATAATCATGCTATCATAAAAGCCAGAAGGCTTGAAGATATGTATATGCTGGAAGGAAATGTGAAAGATGAATCGACCCGTGAAAATTTGGCGGCGGCAGATATCTTTATTGACGGTACAACTAATTATACCGTTACCGATATCAATGGAAATTTTACAATGAAATTAACGCCGGGTAGATACCAGATTATATGCAGGTACATGGGATATAAAGAAAAATTATACGCTGTAAACTTATACCAGGACAGAAAGATAGATATGGCAATGGAGCCGGAAGTACGAGAGCTGATCGAAGTTAATGTAATAGGAACACTTAACGAAGAAGAAGATATCGAACGGGGAAGGACCATTGAAAAGATTGATTCCAGAACTATCGAACGACTGAATACAAACGATGTAAACGATGCGCTCCATGGCCGGCTCAATGGGGTATGGGCTACAAAAGTCTCAGGAGCTCCCGGCGATCATAATAAAATCCGTATCAGAGGGATAAGCTCAATATTTGGCAGTACCGACCCGCTGTATGTAGTCGATGGCATGATTATCCCCGTTGCAAATTTCAAAACCCTTGGAATTGCCGATTTGAATACACATGATGTTAACAGTATCACGATTTTGAAAGATGCCTCATCAACAGCTTTATACGGCTACCTTGGAGGAAACGGTGTTATTATCATAGATACAAAAAAAGGAGGCGGTGAAACAAAATTTAATTTTGGCATCAAGAAAGGATATCAATGTTTCTCGAAGCGATACCCCCTTATGGATTCGGAAACCTTTCTGAGCACTCTGGATTCGAGTGATTCTCGTATCAGGACAGACTTCTATAGAGTATTCCCTACACAAAGAAAATATGAAGAGTATCCATACTATCGTGATAGTCTGGGGAATACATTGGGATCAGATGATTTCCAGGAAGAGCTGTTTAGAGTCGGAGATATTAGTGAAGTTCAGCTTTCAGGACAGGGAAGTTTAAAAACCATTGATTATTACCTATCGGGGAATTATTTTAACCACAACGGGATAATTGTTAATACAAATTATTCCAAGTATTCCTTTACCGCTAATCTGTCAAAAATATTCCATGATGCATTTTCGGTTCGGCTGCTTTATAAAGCGAGTCATCAGGAAAATAAAAACAACCTCGATAACTATATGGGCAATAATGTAATCCTGAAAGGCATAAATTATGAGCCGGCATACAGGACCACTCCCGACAGTTTTTTGATGAAAGGAGAACGGCTTTACTATAATGGGTCTCTCGGGAGTCTTACGAATTTTCAGACATCACCCGAAAAATTATTTTATGAGCAGGAGAAGAAAAAGGTTGAAAATTCCCAATCGGGAAATCTGTTAATCCATTATCCTTTCACTAAAGTCCTTTCATTTCGTGCCACTTACTCACTTGCATACAAGGATATTCAATATTCATCTTTCATCCCATCACAGCCAAACCAGGAAAACGAAAAATTATTATTGAGTAACGAAGATTTTATAATATTTAATCAGCAATACGATCTCGGCTTCGATAAATCATTTGCCAGCCAGGAAATAAGCGTATCTATACGTTACCGGAACTATAAGGATAATGTTTACTGGAAAGTCGATTCTGTTCATAATGTTGAACTGGACGGTCTGCAACCCGAAGATGATATTTATCTTCGCGGGTCACAGGCTATCTTTGGCAAAAAAGGTTCCGTTATCCGGTCGATCAACTCATTTATTGCCAATGCCAATTATAGCTTCAAGAACAAATACAGTCTTTCCCTCATCGCTAATTTTGATCATTTAAAAGAGGGGTACTATGTGAACCAAACAGAATTATTCTCATCCATAGCGATCGATTGGGATATTTCGAAAGAAAAGTTATTGCATATGCCTTCATGGATTAACGGTTTTCATCTCTATGCAAATTGGGGCCAGGCTGGTAATTATCCGCTGAATAGCCTTTCGAACGATCTGTACTCAACCAGTTCCCGGTATACGGCCGGCGATTCGGTTGTTCCAGGTGTGTATATCACGAACCTGGCAAATCATTACCTGTCAGATGAAAAAGTTACTGAACAAAACTACGGGACGGAGATAGCTATCCTGAAAGAACGGATCATACTATCGGCCGACTATTACATCAAGCATAACTCGAATCTGCTCATCCAGCGTACTATCCCTTTCTACTATGGAGGAGGTGTCTTCTACCAGAATATAGGTGTAATGAAAAATTCGGGCGTGGAACTCAGCCTGGAACTAAATCCCATTGACAGGCCCAATTTTGAATGGATTATGCGGGCTGGCTATTCAACCAACAATCAATATATTACAAAGCTCTATGAAGGAGAATCCATCAGTTTTAATAATACGAATGTACTTTATCCTGATTTTTATGCCCGCGAAAATGAAGCGCTGGGTGCAATTACCGGCTATAGTTACCAGGGAGTATGGAATGATGCCATCCATTCCGATGAAGTAAACGGATACCAGAAATATATCGAAGATAATGGGTTGGCATTTCTTAAGCTTGATACGGTGGTCCGCTCCAGGATTACAGAAGACGATAAGACTGTAATCGGAAATTCGATTCCGGACTTTACGTTAAGCTGTATCAATATGATCAGGTACAAGCACTTTACCTGCGAGATGTTATGGTATGCAGTTGCCGGTGTCGATAAATACAATGCAACCAAAGCGGCCACATACGTAACCGGGACCAATCAGGGAGTGCGTGATATGGTGCTGGACTCGTTGAAATGTCTTAAGAATAATGTCTTTTACGAGAGCTCCTTTTTTGTTGAAGATGCCAGTTTTATCCGTTTGAAGACATTGAGTTTTACCTATAGCCAGCCAAAAAAAATTGCGAACAGGATAGGTGCAGAATATACGCTGAGTTTCGAAAACCTTATAACGCTAACCCGCTATACCGGTTACGATCCTGAGGCCACTATCTACACCAACAATAATTTTACTGATAATGCTATGGATAGGGGTTCATACCCGAATCCTCAAGGAGTGTACTTCAGCATTAACCTGAGCTTTTAAAAGGATCATACTATGCAAAAACCCATATGGATATTACTGATATTGATCTATTTCTCGTGCGAAAATCTCTTTCATGAGGAGGACAACGAATACCTGCTAATCGATAATCAACAGGAAAAAATCGATTTACTGAATGGGATTTATTCCAATCTGATTAAGGTCCATGACGCCAATTATTTATTTGTTCTAACCCGCTCCGATGATATTAATGTATATCAGAATTATTCGTTTTACTATCCTGATCAATCAGGTCTTGTCGGTTGTAGTACAGGAGGATCGAGCAGTATTGACTTTGCCGGCTTAACTGATCCGATATATATGAATCTTTACCTTGCTATCCTTAGTTCCAATCACCTTATAAAACAGCTTGAAGAAGAAACTGACCCGGCAATAGTTGGTGAAGCCTATTTCCTGCGTGCTTATTGCTATCTCAAGTTGGCACGACTCTTCGGAAAGGTTCCGCTTGTAACCGATATCGATGTAAACTACATGCTGGAAAAACCGTCTTACGCTGAAGTGTATGAGCTGATAGAATCCGATCTGATAAAAGCACTTGAGTTATTGCCTGAGACATATACATTTGCCCGAATTCCTGGTGAAACACCTCATAAAGGCACTGCCAAAGCTTTATTGGCTGAGGTTTATTTATCAATGGCCGGATTTCCGGTAAATGACAACGCGAAATATGCTGAAGCTGCCAGGCTGGCCGGTGAGGTGATTGAACAGTCCAGATATTATGGCTTCGCCCTTCTCGACGATATGGCAAATCTCTGGAAAACAGCTTACAGGCATAATACTGAGAATATCTTCGGGCTTTTTTATAGTGGCGGAAGCGAAGAACTAAATAACTATTTTGGAGGCAACTATGTAAATATATATTCTGATATCCAGTTTGAGATCGGAGGCATATACAATCCAAAGTTTAAGTTTTTTAACGACTTTCCGAACAACTATCGCAAACAGGTTTCGGTCGTTACCGGAAAATATGAACAAATATATTATGATACGCTGGGTGGTCATGAACATTCAACATTCTTCAGGACATTCGATCCGCTGTATAATGCGTGTTACTTTATTGAGGGAGCTTTTCTGCTTAAATGGATAGATGTGGAGGCTCTCACACGTGGAGAATACCGTTGGGGAGACCAACGAACATTAACCCTCTATCTATTACGTTATGCTCAGACTTTGCTTACCTATGCAGAAGCTAAAGCCAGGGCTGGTAACCTGGATGAATCATGTTATGAAGCCATTAACAAAGTCCGGCGCAGAGCAAATAAGCTCGACATTAATACCCCATCGGAATTTGACCTGTCACCAGGATTATCCAATGAGCAGTTTCTTGATTCTGTTGTATGGGAAAGAGCATGGGAACTTTTCGGGGAGCCTGATGGACGATGGTTTGATATTATCCGGTTAAATATGAGAACCATGATCCCCGGTTTGCGATATTCGATCGATATTCCGGTAACAGTTCCAAATGAGATGTTAAATGAGGATTGGTACTTTTACCTGATCCCTCAGGAAGATCGTTGGCTTAATCCAAACTTTGCCGAAGAGGATGATTAGCATAATACAAAATACAGAGAACAATGATAAGGAGATATATTTTAGCAAGAGCAGCAAAAATGAATATAAGTGTTAGATACATTATTATCGAATGCTTCTGTTTACTCAGTCTCCAGGGATTAATGTTTATATTCCCGTCCATTTCGATAAGTGCACAACACCCTGTTTTTCCAGGTGAGGTGATTTCTGACTTTCTGATTAATGAATCATCAGATTCTGCAAAACGGTCTGTTACGGATTATGAATATTTATCGTCTATCATTGAAAAAGAATATAGCTCCGACCCGGTAAAAGCAGATCCTGTGCTTACACCTGTTCTCGATTCAATCTATGAAATGTATAACATTGGATATAAAGCAGAATATATTCACTGGTATTATTTATATGATGAACTATACAGAGCAGATACATTAATCCGGTATTTTTATAACGATTTGGAAGAATTTCTGAATATCACTGAAACCCGATCGTTTTATCCAAATGGCAACCTGAAACGATTGGTCCGCCGGCAATCCGCTTCAAACCTGGATCTTAATCCTTACCAGACAGATACAACAGGTATGATTGACACATATATGGAAGAGAACACCTATACAAACGGTTATCTAAGCAGAAAACTCACCATATCAAACGAATATCTGACTTCTGATAGCACTAATGAATATTACATGTATGATATTGAAGGAAAGCTCATTCGTGATAGCACAGTCTACTCAGGTGGTTCTTATTACATACGGGAATACCAATACAACCCGGACGACGCATTGGAGTATATTTTCTATCGCGGAGACTTTATCTATATTATAGCCAAGTATACCTATGAAGAAACCGATACATCCCAGTTAACAACAGAATACAGAATTAGCCTTGATTCACCCGTTGAAGACTTAGATGAAGATACTATCACGGTCTGGCGGGATATAACAACTTACTATGAAACCATCAACCCGGAAGGTAAACGCGCCAGCCTTACCGTTAATGAATGGCACAGGGGATATCCGCAATTATCAGGGAATCAGTTTAAAGCTCTGTACTATTATACCAGTGAGGGTAAAATATCTCATACTATCTATTATCGCTGGCAAGGATCAGCGGAAGATGGCGATTGGAAAGAATCGACCCGAATTAATTATTCATATACCGAAGAGAATAATCTGCTTACTTATGTAAAAACTTTTTACGATGCCCGTACCGAAAGCTGGGTGGTTGAAAACCGGAAAAATTATTACTATTCCATGGTACCGGTGGCAAACCCGAATGAAATTTCCAGCAATGTCGGAATACTTCTTTACCCAAATCCTGCAGCGGATGTGCTATACATTAAAGCCGATATATCTGAAAATGCTAGCTATTCGATATATACCCTCACCGGTATAAACGTCAAAAATGGCATTCTGACGAACCAGTTACTCAATATTTCCCAGCTTAAATCTGGTATTTATATTCTCAAATTATGGGATGCCCCTTCTATTTCGTCAGAGAAGTTTATCAAGTACTGAATCAGCAAAAATCGCATCAGGTCCCGTTAGTCGTTATTGCCTTTAGATTAGCAATGTATTTTTTTATCAGTACTTGATTTTAATTATAATAAAATAGGGGGTTCTAGGGGGAGTTAATAACTTTAAAAACTATTAATAACCCAAACTGGAAGGAATCCTGGTGAACTATGTCATTGCATGATTCAGACTCATCGCTCGTATAAGTCCAGGAATTCCTTTAAGGTTACCATTACCATTTAGAATTATAAGTAAGACTTATTAAAGGTTTCAGTAAAGTAACCATCCAGTTTAACAACTATAAAAATGAAAAATTTTATTAAGAAAAGGCATTTTTTAGGCATTGACATTTCTCAGGAAGTATTGGATATTTCATTGATGAATGAGGATTCTTATGGCGTTTATAAGGATAAACAAGTCAAGAATACTTTTGATGGTTTTGAGACCATTTTGGAATGGACGGCCAAACAAAAGATCAAGATTGAGGACTGCCTATTTTGCATGGAACATACGGGCACATATGGACTTTTACTATTTGCCTGGCTTAGCCAGATGAACATTGATTATTGTGTGGAACCGGGATTAAAAATTAAAAGAAGCTTAGGCTTAACAAGAGGGAAGAACGATAAAATTGATGCCAGAAGATTAGCCGAGTATGCCTGTACCAATAGAGCAAAGCTACAAGCCTTTGAGCTCCCTTCGGCATTAATATTACAGATCAAACAGTTCTTAACGTATCGTGATCAATTAGTAAAAATCAAAACGTCATTAAAAAATAGCCTGAAAAGCCATAAGACTTACCAAAAAGTAAGTGGCATAAGTGAAATATCAGCTGACATCATGAGTCAGATAAAAGATTATGAAAACCATATTGGAAAGGCTGAATCAAAAATTATTCAGTTAATAAGTCTGGATCCGGAAGTAAAAAAGAATTTTGAACTGGCTACATCTGTTAAGGGCATTGGCTTAGTCATTGCTGCTTTTATGCTTGTCACAACAAATAACTTTAAAGGCTTTGATAACGGCAGAAAATATGCTTGCTACTCAGGTATTGCACCATTCGAATATTCCTCTGGTTCAAGCATAAGAGGTAGAAAAAGGGTTAGTCAGCTTGGAAACAAAAGAATAAAATCTTTATTATCAAATGGAGCCAATTCCGCCTACAAATAGGATCCGGAAATACGAGCATATTACACAAGAAAAAGAAGTGAGGGCAAGGATCATAAATTA